>JBEAXB010000148.1:0-4006 GCA_041160045.1 Actinomycetota bacterium | reverse complement strand
GGCGGGTCGATTCCGCGTATCGGCAACAAGGCAACCCTGCTCACGATTCATGATGTGCAGTGGATTGATTACCCGAACTACGTCGCACCGATCAAACTGCGCTACTTGCGCAGCATGGTTCCATCGTCTGTGCGTCGCGCGATTCGTATTGCTGTTCCATCACATTTTGTTGCCGACACTTTGGTGCGAGCCTTCGAAGTGAGCCCCGACAAAGTGGGTGTTGTTCGTCATGGTCTCGAGACAACGTTCGATGGTGAAACCACACCCGAGACGACTCTGCGTGCATCGCTTGGTCTTGGCGAGGGGCCAGTGCTCGTGTACCCAGCGATAACGCATCCTCACAAAAATCATGAATTCCTCTTGCAATTGATGGCGGATGGAGCAGGTACATGGGCAGATCCGTCGTTGTGTTTGGTGTTTGCCGGCTCTGCAGGCTCGAGCGAAGATGCAGTGCGTGCACGTGTTGTTTCACTTGGGTTGTCTGGCCGGGTTGTCATGCCAGGTCGCGTGTCATACGCCGATCGCAATGGGTTGTTGGCATTGGCCGATGCAATGGTGTTCCCGAGTGAATACGAAGGATTCGGTGCTCCTGTCATCGAGGCCATGAGATTCGGCACTCCAGTGATCTGTAGTGATCGTGCGAGTCTTCCCGAAGTTGCGGGCGATGCGGGTCTTGTGTGTCCGCTGGTCGCATCTGATTGGGTGAAGGCACTCGATGATGTGCGGATTCGTCGCGACGAACTCGTTGCTGCGGGCCATGCGCGCGCACTGCAGTTCACAGCTGACATTTCTGCGGCCGAATTAGTCGAGCAATATGACATTGTCGTTGTTGCATCACGGAGGTCGCGATGACTCGCCCCATCATCGTGCTGTGTCCGCATTTTTCTCCCGATACTGCGCCGACTGGCGAAGTGATCACTCGCATCGTCGAGGAATTCGTGAAGGCCGGACAAGTCGTGCACGTCGTCACGTCGTTGCCCTGGTATCGCAGTCACGCCCTTGAAGAGGGATGGACTGGCCGGCTTGTGCGACGCGAGACCACCTCGTGGGGTTCCATCACCCGTGTGCATCCGTTTCCCGGCAAGAGCAAGTCGAACTTGTTGCGTCGCGCCGTCGGTTTCGGCGCATTCAGTGCGATCGCCGGAGTGTGCACCGTGTTTGCCGGCGGAATTCACCGTCGCCCATCAGCAATCATTTCCATGTCGCCACCGCTCACTCTTGGTCTGACTGGCTGGCTCGCAAGCCGCATTCGTCGGTGTCCTTCCATTTTCAATATTCAAGATGTGTTTCCCGATGCCGCAGTCGAAACCGGTGCAATCACCAACAAGAAAATCATTGCTGCGGCACGTTGGTTGGAACGGGTGAGCTATCACCGGTCCGATGCAGTCGTTGTTTTGTCCGAGGATCTTCGGGTAAACGTTGTCGCCAAGATTGCTGCTCGTCATGTGTCGAAGGTGCATGTCATTCCGAACTTCGTCGATGTCGAGCGCATCACTCCGATGAATCGGATGACTGATTATCGCCAGGACCTGGGAATCGGTTCCGAACAAGTGGTGATGTATGCCGGCAATGTCGGGTATTCCCAATCTCTCGGCATGCTCATTCATGCGGCCCGCGAATTGCCTGCCGTCACATTCGTGATCAATGGTGATGGGGCAGCGCGCGCCGACCTCGAACATGAGGCACGTGGTGTGAGCAACGTGCATTTCTCCGGCTACCAACCTCGGGAGCGAGTAGCCGAAGTACTGGCGTCGGCTGATGTGCACGTCGTCCCGTTGCGCACCGGGCTCGGAGCCGTCAGCGTGCCGTCAAAGACCTACAGCATTCTGGCTGCGGGACGACCTGTGGTGGCTGCCATCGACGAGGGGACCGAGGTCACGCGGATTTTGGCTGCCAGCGGGGCGGGAATTTCGGTGCCACCCGATAACCCCGAGGCTTTTACTCGCGCCATCGAAACAATGCTCAAAAGCGCCAGTTCAGCCGAGCAAGCGGGTGTTGCGGGGCGAAAATGGGTCGAAGATCACGTTTCTCCCGCCATCGTGGCACGTTCATACTTGGAAGTAATAGACGCACTGGGTTGATTGCAGGTAGCCTCAATCCTTCGTGGCTAGTGGTTCATCAGCAAAAAAGGTCGCCCGACTTGCACAAAAGGGCAAAGGCAAGAAAGTGCGCTTCCAAGGAGGCACTCTTTTTCCGTCTGTTATGACCATCGTCGTTCTCATCGGGCTTGTGCTCGTGGGCTATGCGCGCCAATCGGCGCCTAGCAAGAACACCCCTCCGACCATCAACGATCACTGGCATATCTCGTACGGGTTCTACCACTGCGACGGATTCCTGGCCGATCTTGCCGGAACCGCTGAAGAGCCGGTCTCTCCGAACTACGTCAAATACGGCATTCACAGCCATGACGATGGGGTCATTCACTGGCATCCGCAGGCACTTGCCACGGGTAACCGGGCAAAGCTTGGCCTGTTCTTCGATGTGTATGACGTGAAGGTGGATGCGAAGGGGATTACGTTCCCGGCAAACCAGAACAAGGGTGTCTCGTACAAAGTCGGCACCGACAAGTGCAAGAACAAGGCCGGCAAGCTCGTCGATGCCCAGGTGCAGGTCATCGTGTGGGATCAATACGACAAGCCCGAAGCCTCCAAGCGCTTCATCACTGATTTCGACAACATCCGTATCTCGAAGGACCAGATGGCAATCACGATTGCCTATGTCGTCCCGGGCGAGGAAGTTCCACTGCCGAAGTCGGCAGAGAATCTGCTCGAACTCGGTGCAGTCGATGCTGGCACACCCACACCAACAACGGTGAAGGGTGAAACCACCACCACTGTCAAGGGTGCAACGACAACAACCGTTGCAGTCGCCACAACCACCACCGGCGGCTGATGCACGCGGTCGTTCTTGTCGGGGGTTTCGGAACTCGGCTGCGACCGCTGACCCTGACCACGCCAAAGCCACTGTTGCCGATTGCCAACGTTCGCCAACTCGAACATCTCATTGCCAGTCTCGGTGCTGCCGGAGTCACTGAAGTCGTTCTTGCAATTGGCTTCAAACCCGAACCTTTCCTCCAGGCATTCCCTGATGGTGTGTGTGCGGGGATCCCCATTCATTACGCAGTGGAACCCGAACCACTCGACACAGCCGGTGCGATTGCCTTTGCAGCACGCCATGCCGGCATCTCAGACACCTTTGTCGTGATGAATGGCGACATCTTGTGTGATGTCAATCTTGCTGATCTTGTTGCGTTCCACAAGGCACATGGTGCAGAAGGAACCCTGCACCTCACTCCTGTCGATGACCCGTCGCAATATGGTGTTGTCGAAGTCGACGACAAAGGTTGGGTGCAACGATTCGTTGAAAAGCCTCAGCCCGGAGAGACATCGAGCAATGTTGTCAATGCCGGCACGTATGTGCTTGAGCCAAGCGTGATCAATCGCATTCCCGAGGGCCAGCGTGTCTCCATCGAGCGCATCGTATTTCCTGCAATGGTTGCTGATGGTCGTCTTGCGGCCATGGCGACCGACGACTATTGGATCGACACGGCCCTCAACGTACTTGCGCTCGAATCTGGATCTGATCGACGGCACTCGCGAACGAATTCTTGCCTCTGTCGGTGTCAACGCTCATATTCATTCGACTGCTTCGATTGCGCACAGTGTCATTGGTGATGCAGCAGTGATTGATGAAGGATGCGTCATCATCGACTCGGTCGTTCTGCCTGGTGCCCACATTGGTGCTCGGGTTCGGTTGGAAGGTTCGCTCGTGATGGGCAACGTCGGAGATGATTCGTCTTTGGTTAATTGTGTGATCGGTGCCGATGCGCACGTGCCGCCCCATAGTCAATTGGTCGATGCAAAAGTGCCCAACCCTGAAACGTCGGCATAGCCATGGCGTCAAAGAACATTCTTGTGTGTGGTGGTGCCGGTTTTCTCGGGTCTCATCTGGTCGATCGTTTCATCGCTGAAGGCCATGAGGTGGATGTTGTCGACGATCTGTCCAC
>JBEAXB010000147.1:0-4086 GCA_041160045.1 Actinomycetota bacterium | reverse complement strand
CACATCGAGTGCGTTCGCAATCGCCGTTGTATAGGCACTAATCACTTCGATGACCCAAGCAGGCAATGTCTGAGGAGGAATCGCACAAGCGGAGTCACCGGAGTGAACACCTGCTTCTTCAACATGTTCCATGACTCCGCCGATGAGAACCTCGCCCGTGTGATCGCGAATCGCATCAACATCGACTTCGGTTGCATCCTCAAGGAAGCGATCGATCAGGACTGGGCGTTCTGCAGAAAGACCGCCTTCCTTGCCGAGGCTTCCGTCGCGTGCCATCTGATCCATTGCGCTTTCCAGTGCTGCCTGGTCGTGCACAATCTGCATCGCGCGACCACCAAGAACATAACTTGGGCGAACAAGCACGGGGAATCCGACGCGTTCGGCAATGACTGCTGCTTCAGGAACAGTGACCGCGGTTCCGCCCGGAGGCTGTGGAATCGACAGGCTGTCACATAATTGGTTCCACTTCTCCCGATCTTCCGCAAGGTCGATCGAGTGTGGAGACGTGCCTGCAATCAATGCCGGATCAATCAGGCCCGAAAGCTTGAGTGGTGTTTGACCGCCAAGGCCCACAATGACTTTCGGAGCCACCCCACCCGATGCAAGTGTTTCGGCTGCGATCACGTTCAGAACATCCTCACGCGTCAACGGTTCGAAGTACAAGCGATCGGATGTGTCGTAGTCGGTCGACACGGTCTCAGGGTTGCAGTTGATCATCACTGTTTCATAGCCAGCATCGCGCAGAGCAAAACTTGCATGAACGCAGCAATAATCAAATTCGATTCCCTGGCCGATTCGGTTCGGACCAGAGCCAAGGATGATCACACGTGGACGATCTGACGGACGCACTTCGTTTTCATCTTCGTATGTCGAATAGTGGTACGGGGTCTGAGCGTCGAATTCGGCACTGCACGTGTCGACAGTCTTGTAGGTCGGAATCACACCGAGTTCTTCACGCGTGGCACGAACATCGAGTTCGTCAACGGAAAAGAGATGAGCCAACTGTCCGTCGGAGAATCCGAGACGCTTTGCCCGCTTCATCTCGTAGCGCGAAAGACTGGACAGCGATCGACCTTCAAGAGTGAGACGCTCATCGATGATGATCTGCATCTGATCGAGGAACCACGGATCGATTTTGGTCGCTTCATGCACGCGATCGACTCCGAGTCCGCGTCGAAGAGCTTCTCCCACCTGGAAGATGCGCTCGGGAGTTGCAATGCCGGACTTCACGAGCAGGGCATCATCATCAAGAGCGTCGTACAGAGATTCGCCTGCATCACAGTTGAGACCAAGGCGACCTTGCTCGAGCGAGCGAAGACCCTTTTGCAGACTCTCCGGGAAGGTGCGTCCGATCGACATCACTTCACCAACACTTTGCATCTGAGTGCCAAGAACTCCTGAGGTGCCAGGAAACTTCTCGAATGCCCAACGAGGAATCTTCGTCACCACGTAGTCGATGGTTGGCTCGAAACTTGCCGGGGTCATGCGGGTGATGTCGTTTGGAATTTCATCGAGCGTGTACCCGACAGCCAGCTTTGCGGCAATCTTTGCAATCGGGAAACCAGTGGCCTTCGAAGCCAAGGCTGATGAACGTGACACGCGTGGGTTCATCTCGATAACGACTAGGTCGCCGTTCGCTGGGTTCAACGCGAACTGAACATTGGATCCGCCGGTCTCAACACCAACGCGCCTGATGCACGCAAATGCTGCGTCGCGCATGCGCTGGTATTCGACATCGGACAATGTCTGTGCGGGAGCCACGGTGATCGAGTCGCCGGTGTGAACACCCATCGGATCGAAGTTCTCGATGCTGCAGATGATGACGCAGTTGTCTGCATGATCGCGCATTACTTCGAGTTCGTATTCCTTCCAACCGACAATGGATGTTTCCACGAGGATTTCACGAATCGGACTTGCATCAAGACCGTTCGACGCAAGCTTGGCGAATTCCTCCATCGTGTTTGCGATGCCGGTGCCGCGACCACCAAGGATGTACGCAGGGCGAATGATTACGGGCAGACCAATCTCCTCGAGAACTGTCATTGCTTCGTCCATGTTGTGGGCAATGCCACTGCGCGGCACGCTTAGCCCAATTTCAATCATCGCCTGCTTGAACTTGTCACGATCTTCTGCAGTCGAGATTGCCTCGGCGTTTGCACCAATCAGTTCAGGCGTGCCGGGAACACCGACAAGGCCTTTTTCAAAGAGCGCCATCGCGAGGTTCAAACCGGTCTGGCCACCAAGAGTGGGCAGTACCGCATCGGGCTTCTCGCGCTCAATGATGCGCGCAAGAATCTCGGGCGTCAGAGGCTCGATATATGTGCGGTCAGCAAAATCAGGATCGGTCATGATCGTTGCGGGGTTCGAGTTGGCAAGCACCACTCGGTATCCCTCTTCTTTCAGCACGCGACATGCTTGTGTGCCCGAGTAATCGAACTCACAAGCCTGACCAATGACGATCGGCCCTGAGCCGATGATCAGAATTGTTTTGAGGTCGTTGCGACGAGGCATCAGTTTTTCTCCATGAGTTCTGCGAATTGTCCGAATAGGTAGCGACTGTCGTGTGGACCAGGACCAGCCTCAGGGTGATATTGCACGCTGAACGCCCGCAGATCGCGCAAGCGCATGCCTTCGTTCGTGTTGTCGTTCAGGTTGATGTGGGTGATGTCGGCGATGCCGGACAACGAATCAGGGTCCACACAGAAGTTGTGGTTCTGGCTCGTGATTTCGACAGTGCCCGTGGCGATGTGGCGCACAGGGTGGTTGGCACCATGATGGCCAAAGGGAAGTTTGAATGTGTGACCACCGAATGCGCGAGACAACAACTGATGTCCGAGGCAGATGCCAAAGGTAGGAGTTCCTGCTTCGACTAGCGCGCGAATTGCAGCAGTGGCTCCGGGCACCATTTCAGGATCTCCAGGGCCGTTCGACAAGAACACGCCATTGGGAGACATCGCCAACACTTCTTCGGCGGTTGTATGCGCCGGCACCACCGTGACCGTTGCCATCTCTGACAAGCAACGAAGGATCGTGGTCTTGATGCCGAAGTCGTAGGCAACAACTGCAAACTTCCCGTCACCAACTGTGTATGGCTTCGGAGTTGTGACCTGCGAAACGAGGTCGACTCCTGATGTGCCCTTTTCGTTGCGAGCTGCCGCAAGTAATGCGGCCTGATCTGCAGTACCAAAAGCTCCCCGCAGCGAACCCGAGTCGCGCAACAGCCGAGTGAGACGTCGCGTATCAAGTCCTGCGACACCAGGCAGTTTTTGTGCTTTCAACATTGAGTCGAGATCGTTGTCGCTGCGCCAGTTGCTGTGACGGCGAGCCATGTCGCGCATGATGACTCCGCGCGCAAATGTTCCGGTCGATTCGGAGTCGATTGGAGTCACGCCGTAGTTGCCGATGTGGGATGTCGTGAATGTGATGATCTGTCCGGCATATGACGGATCAGTGAAAACTTCCTGATATCCGGTCATTGCAGTGTGGAACACCACCTCACCCGCGGCAATACCGTTTTCGAGTACCAGTGCTATCTCTGTCAATGCGCTACTCACTTGAGCGACTTCCCTTCGTGTACGACCAACTGGCCATTGAAAATTGTGTGATGAACTTTTCCGCGCACGTCCATGCCGTGGAATGGCGTGTTCTTGCTGCGACTTGCTAATGCCTCGCGAGAGATTGTCCACACCGACGTTGTGTCCCACACTGCAAGATGTGCAGGCTCACCCACCGCAATCGGGCGGCCCTGACGGTCGGCGATGTGTGCCACCCGCGCAGGAGACCACGACAGTGCATCAGCAAGACGCTGCACACTGATGTCGACTGCAGTGTTGACAACTGCAAGAGCGGTTTCGAGCCCGAGCATTCCGGGGGGCGCCGTATCTAACGGTTGTTCTTTGGTGTGGCCGGCATGCGGTGCATGATCGGTTGCGACAATGTCGATTGTGCCGTCGAGAAGGCCTGCTTTGAGGGCAGCGATATCAGCAAGGGTGCGAAGTGGCGGGTTCACCTTGAACACCGGATCAAACCCGCGCAGAAGCTCATCGGTCAATGCAAGGTGATGCGGGGTTACTTCGGCCGAGATGG
>JBEAXB010000146.1:0-3674 GCA_041160045.1 Actinomycetota bacterium | reverse complement strand
CCGTTCAAAGACATCAAGGTCTCTGGTTCAAAGAACTAAACCCCGAGGTTCCACGACTTGCGATGCAGGTCGGTCACTCCGAATGTTTTGATTGCATCAGTGTGCACTGCTGCGCCATATCCCTTGTTGCCACTCCACCCGTAATGCGGGAACTGCTCGTGCAGCACCGTCATCAACGCGTCACGTTCTACTTTTGCAATCACACTCGCGGCCGACACACTCGCGCATGTCTGGTCACCTTTGATACGCGTCACGATGCGCGGACCATCGTCTTCTTCCACAAGAAAACTGTTGTTGCCATCAAGGATCACGATGTCGGGTTTCACACCGAGCGACATCAGGGCTCGACTTCCCGCAAGGCTGAGTGCACTCATGATTCCGTATTTGTCGATCTCGGCCGCCGTTGCTGAACCTGTTGCCCATGCAATCCCCCACTCTTTTGCCACCGGCACCATCGCCTCGCGGCGCTTCGGTGTCATCAGTTTTGAATCTGCCAGACCATTAGGCACCGTGATGACTGTTGCATCAATCGCCACCACTCCGATGGTGACCGGGCCAGCAATCGCGCCCCGACCCACTTCGTCCATGCCAGCGACGACGCGCGCGCCCTCGCTCATCAGTTCTTGTTCGTATTCAAGAGTCGGAACTGGTTTGGCCATGCAGTCGAGCGTAGGCTCGCAGACATGACGCGCCGTGCACCCATCACCGTTGGCAACTACAAGTACACCGCCCAAGATGCGCAGCGCAGCATTGCAAACCTGAACGACATCTGGATGCATCATCATCACGCGTCCGACATTCCCGAGGGTTGGCTGGCTGGTGCTCGGGGTTATCTGGCCGAAACCGCATCGCTTGCAGGTGTTTCTTTGCCACGTCTCGACAATGTCGATGATGCCTTTGCCGACATCACACAATCAATCGTTGCCAAGTACGAATCACTCGATGACCGCCAGATCGAGGCACTCCTTGCAGCAATGTGGCGCTTCTTTCCCACGATGCGGATGCTCAACATCGAACATGTCGGCACCGTTGCACACATGCATGCTTCAAAAGGGCTGCCAAAGAAACCCATCGAGTCTGCAGTCATCGGATGGAAGGGCATCGAAGGTGACGTGCAAACAGCGCGAGCGCATCATGGCCGTCCGTGGCAGGCACTGTGCATCTGGTCGACCGATGCCATCGATACGTTGCGTGCCGAGGGACATCCGATTGCGCCCGGATATGCCGGCGAAAATCTGACCATCAGCGGAATTCCGGCGGCTGCATTTCGCCCTGGTGCGCATTTTCGTGTCGGATCTGTTCGTGGGTTTCTCACTGCATACGCAATTCCGTGCAGTCAGAACAATGATTGGTTCCTGAAGAAGGATTTCCTGCGCATGAGCCACGAACGTGGTGCCGAATCGCGGCTGTATGCCATGATCACCACCACCGGCACTGTCGCCGTGGGTGATTCGTTCGAACTATTTACAGACCGCTGATCAGGCATTCACTGCTACGGGAGCTGCAAGAAGTGCTTCTCCCGATGCATCAGCGGTATGCCACTCACTGTCGGTTTTTCCTGCGCTGAGTACAAGTCCGGCAGGACCATCGACTTCCCACAACACTGCAGGACGTGGACCATGCCAACGCACAGCAAACGAAATCGTGCGATACGGATCTGCAATCAGTCCGTGGGCCTCGAACGCAGATCCCCACCATGTCTCGGGGATGCCGTGCGGCAACAAGACGCATTGACCACCACTTGCAGACCCCTGGGCAAGAAGTGATTCTGCCCACGCAATCGCTTGGACTCCAGTTGGAATTTCGATGGGGATTTCCTGCACATCACGATCCGCCATGCGCAACCATGTGCTGCCAATGTCTCCTGCAGCAACGTCATCGTCCAGCAGAACGCATGCACGGGCTGCTGACGCCATCAGATGCGGCGTATCCCAACGAAGTACCCGAGAACGCTTCTCGGCCTTTACGCGGCGTTGTACGGCCTCGACAACTTCAACAATCGAGTCTCGATGGGTTTCTGCAAGACGAACCAGTTCGATTGCTGCATCCTCGGTAACACCAACACCGAGCAACAACTCGCTGCGCACTCGGGCGATTCCGGCCACAACTGAATGATCGGGCATGGTGATGCGCGATGCCACATCGCAGGCTGCTTCCCAACCGCGAACAACCTGTTGATGGTTCGGTGTGTCATCTGGCAGTCGACCTGATGTTGGATTGCTGTGCGCCAATGCGACGCGGGCTGTGCTCTTGTGCCCAATCGGAATCACGATTGATGATGCGGGCAGGTCGATGCCGACCGGCGGGTTGTCAGCTGGCGCACGCGTCGTGAACAGATCTGATCGGGTGACTGCAACGGCAATCGGCAACGTTGATTCATTTTCGAATTCGATGATGGTCATTCCGCCAAGATCAGCGACCGAATAAACACGCTGAACAACATCGCCGTTGCCGACACGAATGCGGGTCTCGCACACCGGAAACCCTGCGTACCATTTCTGGCGCAGTGTTGGTTCGTTTGCAGGTGAATACCAGCGATCATCACCTGCGACATGCCATGCAATTTCAGCACTGCCATCGGCGGGAATAATCGTTCCAATATCTGTCACTGTTGCGCGCCATGAGGCGCCTCTGTTGCCAATCACGCGGCTCATGCGCGCGCCTCGGGACGTGAGCGACGCGACATCAGCGCAAGCAAACCTTCAGAAGCAGAGACTCCGTGATGGCACACGGCAACCACTTGTTCGGTAATGGGCATTTCGACTCCGTGTTGTTGTGCAAGTTCGAGAACAATGGCTGAGCTACGCACGCCTTCGGCGACCATTTTTGTGGAAGCCAAAATATCGGCGAGTGCTTCGCCTTTGCCGAGACGAATTCCGACCGATGTGTTGCGACTGCTCGGTGATGAACATGTTGCGATGAGGTCACCCATGCCGGCCAGCCCAGCAAGTGATGCCGGATCGCCTCCGAGTGCTTCAGCTAGTCGGGTCATTTCGGCGAGGCCACGGGTGATCAACGAGGCACGCGTGTTGTCACCAAAACCCATACCGCTTGCCATACCAGTGGCAATTGCAATCACATTCTTCACAACGCCCGCAATCTCACAACCGATGACATCGGGATTCGTGTACACCCGGAACGTGGGGCGGGAAAAAATCTCCTGCAATGCGGTCGCAATAATTGCATCATCGATTGCCACGACACTTGCTGCTGGCTGACCGACTGAAATTTCTGACGCAAGGTTTGGTCCGGTCAACACCGCCACCGGATGACCTGGCATCACTTCGTTTGCTACTTGCGACATACGCAGCATCGAGCCTGCTTCGAGCCCTTTCGACAAACTGACAATCGGCACCCACGGGCGGACAAACTCACGCGCCTCGAGAAGCACCTGGCGAAAGCCCTGCGACGGAACCGCCATGACGACAACATCAGCCGTGCGAACTGCTTCTTCAAGCGATGAGGTCGCGCGCAATTCGGGAGACAGGGCAACAGAGCCGATGTAGTCCGGATTGACATGGTTGTTGTTGATGCCATCGACCACGGCTTCGCGCCGGGCCCACAGCACCGTGGGTGTGTTGGCTGCGGCAAGCGACGCAACCGTTGTGCCCCATGAACCTGCGCCCACAACTGCCATGCGGATATTTGCCATGTACCTAGCGTAGGTCACGAAG
>JBEAXB010000145.1:0-3676 GCA_041160045.1 Actinomycetota bacterium | reverse complement strand
GCAATACCCGAGGCGCGTTTGCGATGAAACCAACGGGTGACGACTGTTGTGGCCGTTGTGAGACCACTTGATGACCATGCAATTGCAAAGACACCGTAGACAACGAAGAGATGCCATTTCTCGGTGACGTGACCGAGCGAATACAAGGCGATGGAGCCAAGAACTGCTCCCCCGTAAATGAGGTAGCGAACATCAAACTTGGCAATCAGTCGGGCAACGACAACATTCCAGATGCCGCCAACGAGAAAGAAGAATGTTGTTGCGATGGAGAGCGACGAAATCTTCCATCCGAATTCCTTGGAGAACGCGTTGAGATACACAGACATTCCGTAGAAGCCGAGGGCAGAGCCGAAGAAGAGAACGGTGAAGCAACCACCGACGACCCACCAGCCTGGAAAGTCGCCTTGCTTGCCCAAATACACCCGTGTTGCGGTCTTTGACATGGAGCCCCCGTTCCGAGGGTCACCCTAGACGAGGGTGAAGTTGTGAGGCCTAGTGAAGAATCAGACGAAAGCTGCGTAGCCGTCGCGCTCAAGCTGGTCGGCCATCTCTGGCCCTCCACTCGACACGATGCGACCTGACACCATGATGTGCACGATGTCTGGCTTCAGTTCTTCCAACAAACGCACGTAGTGAGTGATGGCGAGAACGCCAAGATTGCTTTCGTGAGTTGCTGCTTCGACGCGGCGCGCGCAATCGCGTAATGCGTCGATATCGAGGCCGGAGTCGAGTTCGTCAAGGATTGCGATCTTTGGTTCGAGAACACCAAGCTGCAATGTTTCGTTGCGCTTCTTTTCTCCACCGGACAAGTCCACGTTCAGTGCACGTGAGACGAGTGCTGTGTCGAAGTTGATGCGGCTTGCTTCTTCGGCGATGCGAGCAGCCATGCCCTCGGTGCCGCGCTGACGCGCAGTGAGTGCTTCGGCGAGCATCTGATCGACGTGTACGCCGGGAACTTCTGTTGGGTATTGCATGACAAGGTGCAGACCAGCAATGGCGCGTTGCCATGTTGGTAATGCCAACATGTCGACGCCATCGAGGGTGACGCTGCCGCCGAGAACGGTGTAGCCAGGCTTGCCCATGATGACTGCAGACAGTGTGGATTTACCGGCGCCGTTCGGGCCCATGATGGCGTGTACTTCGCCAGACTTCACGGTGAGGTTGATGCCTTGGAGGATTTCCTTGCCTGCTACTTCAGCGCGCAGGTCCTTGATTTCGAGAGTGCTCATTTGGTGGCTTCCTTTGCTACGACAACGACTTCACCATTGACAACAGATGCGTCGTACACAGCAACTGGTTGGGTGGCAGGGAATGTGTCTGGGTTGCCCGTGACAAGACTGAAAGCACTTCCGTGCTTGATGCATTCGATCTGCTTTGTTTCGCACCAGACAGTGCCGAGTGACAACGAGATATCCGCATGGCTGCAGCGATCTGCAATGGCGAAGACTTCATCGTCGATGCGCACAACGGCAACGGCAGTGCCATCCACCATCACACGAGTGGCAACACCTGATTCGAGTTCGTCGAACTTTGCAACGATGCTCATTTGGCAACCTCGTTCTCAGGGTTGAGTTTGCGATTGACAGCGGTGCGCAACATTTCAACGTCGGCAGACTTTGGCAAGCGATCGAGGACTTCATTGAAGAACCCGAACACGATGAGGCGCTCGGCGATTTCAGGAGGGACTCCCCTGCTTTCGAGATAGAAACGCTGATCTTCATCCACCGAACCAACGGTGCTGGCATGGCTGCACTTCACTTCGTTCGTTTCGATTTCGAGGTTCGGCACGCTCTCGGCCCACGCACCTTCACTGAGTGTGAGGTTGCGGTTCGTTTGGAACGCCTGTGAGTGTGCGGCGTTCTTCTTGATGTGAATGAGGCCGGTGTACACACTGCGTGAGTGGTCGCGTACGGCGCCTTTGAACAGCAAGTCACTGTGTGTGCGAGGTGCTTCGTGAATCTGCAATGTGCGGAAGTCGTGCATTTGTGTGCCGCCTGCGAAATACAGAGCAACCTGCTGGGCAGATGCACCCTGTTCGACAAGACGTACTTCGGTACGAACGCGGGCGTAATCGCCTCCGAGCGCCACTGTTGCAAGACGCGTGGTGGAGTCGCGCTTGCCGACTGACTGCTGGTGACCGATCTGCCAGGTATTGAGACCCAACTGATTGATGGCGAGGTAATTCACGCGAGCGGCTTTACCCGTGTTCACTTCGAGGACAGGAACAACGAGCGAATGCACGGAATCTGGCGAGATGAATGTTTCGATGACGGTGACTTCAGAGTTTTCTTCAGCATCGATGACAAGGCGCGGGTACGTAACAACACCACTTGTATCGAGATTGTGCACGATGTGAATGGCACCTTCAACAACGACACCCTTGGGGATGCGAAGCGAGATGACGTCGCCATGTGCTGCGTTGAGTTCGGCAAATACATCGGGATGCTCTGTAATTGCGATGCCAGCGAGGGACTCGGTGACGCGGACAGAATCGGCGCCAATTGTCTCGGTGCGCATGTGGCCATGGGTGTATGCCGACATATCAAGTTCGCCAATTCGGCTGTAACGCCAAATTTCTTCTTCTGCACTTGGCATCACGGGTGAGGGGGTCGTGTTCATGTTGCTTCTTTTCTTACGACTTTTTGCGGCGCCACCAACGGCGCTTCTTGTTTTTTTCTTTTTCGATCTCTTCGATCATCGACCAACCAATGGAGTTGATGATGTCTTCGGCTGCATCGAGAACTGCGGCTGCAGATCCGTCATCGAGGCCGGGTACATCATCATGAATGGGAGTCGGAACAGCTGTTCCGTGCACCCATGCAACATCGGCAAGACGACGCTCGTATCCGTCGCATGGATTTGGACAACGCCACGGTGCTTCCGGGGCCTTATCCAAATTGCATTTACGAACAGCATCGCCATTGGCATACGTACGGCTTTCGTAGTGCTTGCACTCGGTACGCATTGGCATGACGAATTTCCATCAGCTAATCAGCCGATGGAACCTTCCATCTGCAGTTCGATGAGACGGCTCCACTCGACGGCGTATTCCATCGGCAGCGTACGTGTCACTGGCTCGATGAAACCGTTGACCACCATGCTCATTGCCTGCTCTTGCGAGAGGCCGCGACTCATGAGGTAGAACAACTGCTCATCGGCAATCTTTGACACTGTTGCTTCGTGACCGATTTCTGCGTCTTTCGCGCCGACTTCCATGTACGGGAAGGTGCGGCTTTCGCTCTGATCGTCGAGGATGAGTGCGTCGCACTGCACATGGCTCTTGCAGCCGTATGCACCTTCTTCGATGCGTACAAGTCCGCGGTATGCAGTGATGCCGCCGTCCTTGCTGATCGACTTCGACACAATCTTCGATGTTGTTTCTGGAGCGGCGTGCACCATTTTTGCACCGGCATCCTGATGCTGACCTGCGCCTGCATAGGCAACGGACAACACTTCGCCCGTGGCCTTTGGACCAACGAGATAGACGCTTGGGTACTTCATGGTGAGCTTTGATCCGATGTTTCCATCGATCCACTCCATGTGGCCTTCTGCTTCAACGCGCGCACGCTTTGTAACAAGGTTGTACACGTTTGGCGACCAGTTCTGAATGGTTGTGTATGTCACGTGGGCGCTTGGCTTCACGATGATTTCCACGACCGCAGAGTGCAACGAATCT
>JBEAXB010000019.1:0-8967 GCA_041160045.1 Actinomycetota bacterium | reverse complement strand
CACCGAAAGTTGTTGAAGATGGTGGCTCGGTATTGTCAAGCGATGTGCTCGACGAATTGATGTGCATTGCCCGATTGATGGAGACCATCGAGCAATAGCGATTTTGAAGAATTACTTCTTCAAGCGCTCAAGCGCTTCGCCCATCTGTTTGTGAATCGAATTGATTGCTTGGAGCGGGCGCATCATGACGCGAAATTCAATAATTTTTCCGGCGTCGTTACAGGTGATGATGTCGACTCCATTTGCGTACTTGCCCTCGATGGTGGTTTCGAATTCGAGTACTGCGGTATTTCCGTCAAGAACTTCCTTCGTGTATCGGAACTTCTTTGAGTCATCCTTGGATTCTCTCGAGGAGGCCTTCTCGCCGGGCAAGGTTTGACCCGCGGCCAAGAGATACATCTTGGTGATTTCTTTGCCGACTTGCGGTGTGTAAACAATGGGGGAGAAGAAGACCACGTCGTCATCGAGAAGGACATCAAGTCCGTTCTTCAATTCGCCGCGCATGTGGGCATGCCATTGTTCGATGACCTGATGAATCATGAAATTCTCCTAGAGGTGGTGTGTCCACACCCTAGTTTTCAGCACTCTGCTATCTGTGGTTGCAGATTATTGACGACGAGCCGACATGAGGTTGTACAGAGCCCAAGCGACCACGACAATCCCGATGAAAGTAAAGATCTGACCGGTTAATCCGACAGCAATCACGGATGAAAGCACGGGTGCAGGGGTGGCAAAAATTGATTCCATGGTCGAACCGTATGGGCTGAGCGATGAGTTGTGGTGACGCATTTGTCCCTCTGTGAGAGACAAATGCGGTAACGGCGATATTTAGAGCTGGAGGCTCTTGATTTCGAGGAATTCCTCGAAACCGTAGACGCCAAGTTCGCGTCCGATGCCAGATTGCTTGTAGCCGCCGGCCAAGTTCGCGTCCGATGCCAGATTGCTTGTAGCCGCCGAATGGTGCGTTCGGGTTGAATGCTCCACCATTGACTTCTACCTGGCCGGTGCGCATGCGGCGCGCGATGGCGATGGCCTCGTCCTTGTTTGCTGAGAACACTGCGCCTGCAAGGCCGTAGACAGTGCCATTGGCAATGTCTACGGCTTCATCGGTGGAATCGAAAGGAATGATCACAAGAACTGGCCCGAAGATTTCTTCCTGAGCAATTGCCATGTCGTTCGTGACGTTCGAGAACACCGTTGGCTTGACGTAGAAGCCAGTGGTGAGGCCCTCGGGTGCGCCAAGGCCGCCAGCAATGAGTGTTGCGCCTTCTTCGATGCCCTTGTTGATGTATGTCTGAACACGATCACGCTGAGCCGCTGACGCCAATGGTCCGAGGTTTGTGCCTTCAGCGAACGGGTCGCCAACCTTCATGCCACCAGCGACAACTGCTGCTGATTTCTCTGCCTCTGCAAGACGGGCGCGAGGCACGAGCATGCGGGTGAGGGCAGAACATGTCTGTCCGCTGTTGAGGAAGGCCTTGCCGACGCCGCCCATGACAGCCTTGGCAAAGGTTGCTTCGTCGAGGTCTTCGCAGATGATGTTTGCACTCTTGCCGCCGAGCTCAAGTGCGATCTTCTTGATTGTTTCTGCGCCAACTTGTGCGACGCGACGGCCGGCGCGTGTTGAACCAGTGAACGACACCATGTCAACGTCGGGGCTTGCAGCGATTGCTTCGCCAACTACCGGGCCGGTACCTGTGACGAGGTTGAACACGCCTGCAGGCAATCCTGCTTCGTGGATGATTTCAGCGAGCATGAACGCATCGATTGGTGCAACTTCACTTGGCTTCAAGACAACGGTGCAACCAGCAGCCATTGCAAATGCAACCTTTGCTGCAATCTGGTGCAGTGGGTAGTTCCAAGGAGTAATGCAACCAACAACGCCGATTGGTTCGCGCACGACAACTGATGATCCGATTTCGCGTGAGTATTCAAACGAAGTGGCAACTGCTGCTGCTTGTGTGAACGAGTTGATGGGAAGGCCCACTTGAATCATGTTCGACATCGGCTTCGACATTCCGGTTTCGCGCGAGATTGCCGATGCAATCTCGTCCATGCGTGCGCCGAGAGCTGCTGCAATCTTTGTCATGTACGAAGCGCGATCCTCGGGAGTGCGTGCGCTCCACGAGATGAATGCTGCCTTTGCTGCTGCGGCTGCCTTGTTGACATCGCCAGCTGTTCCTTCGGGAATGGTGGCCATGACTTCTTCGGTGATCGAGTCGAACACGGAGATAGTGGCTTTGGCCTCTGATGCGACCCATTGGCCATTGATATAGATCTTGTCGTAATTCTTCATGGGGATACTCCTTGAGATGGGCACTGAAACGTAGGTGCCAGATAGACGATAGGGCAATACATACTCGGATGGCGTTTTGCATTGTGAACATGTGAAACACCCCTCATACTTGGCGTGAAAGGCCATAAAGGGGAAAACATGAAAAACAATCGCATTGTGCTCGCAATCTCCATTGCTGTCGCATCGCTCGGACTGGTCAGTTGCGGCTCAGACCCGACCGACACGGCGTCGACTATTGGAGGTACGACTCCAGTCGTTACTTCCAACAAAATCACAGGCTCAGTTGAGGAGTGGGCCGTCAAGGTGAGTGCCCAAGGGGCCAAAGCTGGTGAGGTCATTTTTGCCATCGCGAACTTCGGCACCATTGTCCACGAATTTCTCGTAACGAAGACTTCCTATGAGCCCGGAATGATTCCGATTGGCGACAATGATCGCTTTGATGAAAATGACAAGGGAATCACCGTGGTTGACGAGATCCCGGAGTGGTCAGTCAATGACGCAAAGGTATTGAAAGTGAATCTCGAAGCTGGCAGTTACGAATTGCTCTGCAATATCGAGGGTCATTACGCCGCTGGCATGCACACAACGTTTACTGTCAGTTCGTAACAAGCAATAAAAAAAGCCCGTGTGCAGAAATGCACACGGGCTTTTTGCGTTCTCGAGAGAACAGTAGGTGAGTGATCTAGTGGATGAGACCAGACCACTCAGGTCTTGTTAGTAGCTACGTGCCGGGCGTGAGCTGGAACGCTCACCGCCGCGTGATCCGCCTGGGCCGCCTGGGCGACCACCGCGTGAATCGGGGCGTGGGCCACGAGGACGATCCGAACGGCTGTCGCCACGAGGTGCGTCACCGCGAGGTGCACGGTCACGATCGCCACGAGGGGCATCGGTGCGTGGGCCACGGTCACGGAAATCACGGTCGCCACGAGGGGCATCGGTGCGAGGACCACGGTCTTCGCGTGGACGATCATCACGAGGGCGATCATCACGTGGGCGATCATCGCGTGGGCGATCATCACGAGGGCGGTCGTCGCGTGAGTCGCGTCCGCCGCCGTATGAACGTCCGCCGCCGGAACGACCACGGTCGCCTCCGCCACCGTATGAACGGCCACCTTCACGACGTCCGCCGCCTCCGCCGCCACCGTATGAACGTCCGCCGCCTTCGCGACGTCCGCCACCACCGCGGCGCTCTTCGATTGATGGCATTTCGCGGAATTCACGAACACCTGGTGCTACTTCTTCAAGAATTGCATCACCCTTGGCAACGTTGACTGAGATTGGGTCGATGCCGGCATCTTTTGCAAGACGCTTCACTTGGCGACGCATGTTCTCGGTCACCATTGTGATGACTGTTCCTTCTGCACCGGCACGAGCGGTACGGCCCGAACGGTGAAGGAATGCCTTGTGCTCTTCTGGTGGATCAGCATGGATAACAAGACCAATGTTGTCAACGTGAATACCGCGTGCTGCGATGTCTGTTGCGACAAGTGTGTCGGCCTTGCCAGCTGTGTATGCAGCGAGGTTGCGGGCACGAACATTCTGTGACAGGTCACCGTGCAGTTCAACTGCAGGAACACCTGACTTGATGAGTGCTTCGGTGAGCTTGCGCGCACCGTGCTTTGTACGGGTGAAGACGAGTGAGCGTCCAGGAGCTGCACACAGATCCTGGATGACATCGAAACGGCTCGACTGTGTGACGTTGAAGAAGTAATGCGTCATTGCCGCATCGTTTTCTTCCGACGATTCAACTTCGTGAGTGACTGGGTTGTTCAGGAACTTGCGAACAAGCTTGTCGATGCCGCGGTCGAGAGTTGCGGAGAACAGCAAACGCTGTCCTTCTTTTGGAGTCTTCGACAAGATCTGTGTCACGTGCTCGAGGAATCCGAGCTCGGCCATGTGGTCTGCTTCGTCCAAAACGGTGACTTCGATTGCATCGAGGTCGACGTGACCTGATTCCATGAGGTCGATGAAACGACCTGGGCAGGCAACAACGATGTCAACACCGTTGCGCATTGCTTCGATCTGCTTCGGGTATCCGACGCCACCGTAAACGGTGGTCGTGCGCATGCCGACGCGCTTGGCAAGAGGGGCGAGAACATCGCACACCTGGTTTGCAAGTTCGCGGGTAGGAACAAGAACAAGAGCGCGGGGGGCATAACGCTCACGTGGCTTGTTGCTCTCGAGCAAACGAGCGATCAGTGGAAGGGTGAAGGCAAGGGTCTTGCCTGAACCGGTGCGGCCACGACCAAGAAGATCTCGACCAGCGAGAGCGTCAGCAATGGTGGCTTGCTGGATTGGGAACGGAGTTGTGAGACCTTGAGAGGTCAATTCATCAACTAGGGGCGTAGGCAGACCAAGGTCAGCAAAAGTAGGACTGGTGTCCATGGGGGTATCTCCATATGTAAAGGGCCACAGATACCGTTGTGTACCCATGGACGCACCCGAAGTGCTCGACCAAACTAGCGCATGCCCTGTGGAAAACCTAGGGATAACTTCAAATTTTTTTGAATTATTCTGCGAGCATCACTTTGATGGCGGTCTCTGAAGAGTGGGTTTCCTTACCCAGTAGGCGTTTCACCACTGAGTTGAGCGTGATGAGCGTATACATCAGGCGATATTTCTTTTTGACGATGGCAGCGACGCGTTCACCGTCTTTTCCGGTCAAAACGACAGCTGCTCCGCTGTACACAGGTGTTCCTGCAGCAACAACGCCTTTGAAACTACTGACAGCAAGCGTTGCTCGAGGATCGCGTAGAACACGTTTTACCTTGAAGGCATTCGGATCTGTGGTGAAGGCATATCCACCTTCAAAAGGCACGACCCAAACAGGCAGGGACTTAGCGGTGCCGTCCCTCTTATACGTAGTGAACGCAACATATTTCGCAGCATCAAGGTCGGCGGGCATACATGCTCCAGTTCGTAGTAACGAAAACCAAATTGGTCGGGGAGGGGAGACTTGAACTCCCGGCCTCCTGGTCCCAAACCAGGCGCGCTACCAACTGCGCCACACCCCGTGGTGTCCCGATAATGCTATCGGGTGATTACTTCGCGCGTTTTGCTTCGCGAGCTAATCGCTTGGCAGCGCGACCAATCGGTGTGAGATGGCGATGATCAAGATCACCCATCTCTGAACCGTTGACAAACTGAACGCGGTAACGGAGCCAATTGAATCCGTTCGACAAGATGACTTTGCCTTGGGTGCCAAGTGGGACACCATCGAGGTCGACGCTTGTGACTACCTTGTCGCCGTTGCGAAGGTTGATTTGACCCTTGTGCGGGTTGGCAAGTGCGTGGGGCTTCCAGAACGTCATGGCTCCATTATTGCTGGAAAGGGGGTGTGAGAGGCGAACCCGTACCTACCTTGCCCTCAGGCGGAGTCATGGGTAGGCCGCCGATACACTTTGCACCCTGTGAAAAGCACGCTCGAAGCCCTAGAGGGCAACAAAATCAAATTGTCCATCGAAGTAGACGAGTCGGAGTTCGATCGCAATCTCGATGCGGCATTCCGCAAGATTGCACACGAAGTCCGTCTTCCTGGTTTCCGTCCAGGAAAGGCACCTCGTCGGGTGCTTGAAGCCCGCATCGGTATCGATGCTGCGCGCGGACAAGCTCTGCAAGATGCAATCCCCGAATATCTCAGCCAAGCAGTGCGCGAGCACGAAGTCGACATCATTGCAACTCCCGACGTGAACCTTCTCGAAGGTGAAGCAAGCGGCGTTGTGAAGTTCGAAGCAACATGCGAAGTACGCCCCGAAATTACGGTTCCCGGATACGGCGGATTGCGCATCGAGTTGTCGCGTCCTGGTTTGTCAGACGAAGAACTCGACGAAGCTGTTGCAACAGAACGACGTCGCTTTGGCTCGTTGGTCGATGTCGATCGCGCAGCCGCTGTTGGCGACAACGTGGTTATCGATCTCGAAGGTCTACGTGACGGAGAGCCAGTTGCTGGCCTCAATGTTGATGAATGGACCTATGAAGTAGGCCGTGGTTGGGTTGCTCCTGGCTTCGACGAACAGCTCACTGGTGCAAAGAAAGGCGATGTTCTGAAGTTCAACGCCATTCCGAATGGCACCGAAGAGGCTGCTGATTTTGTCGTCACTGTCAATCGCGTGCAAACGCTCGAATTGCCAGAACTGACTGACGAATGGGTTGCTGAGAACATCGCCGAATCAGACACCGCTGCAGGTTGGCGCTCGGCTCTTCGTGACAAGTACGAAGAGATGCGCATCAATCAGATGCGTCGCACAGTTGTTGATCGTCTCACCGACGAATTGGCAAAACTTGTCGAGATCGAAGTTCCAGAAACAATGGTTGGCTCCGATTTGCAGGCTCGTGTGCAAAACACAATCCAGCAGTTCCAGCAGCAGGGCATCGCACTCGATCAGTGGTTGTCCGCAACAGGCCAAGACACCGACTCCTTTATTGCCGGCATGAAAGAGCAGTCAGAAAAGGCTGTCAAGGTCGATCTTGCGCTTCGTGCCGTCGCTTTGGCCCAGGCAATCGTCATCAGCGATGAAGACATTGAAGCCGAATTCGAAGCCATCGGCGTGCGGGTCAATGAAAAGACCGCCAAAGTACGCAAGGCCTACGAGCAGAACGATGCAGTCACCGATCTTGTGGCGCAGATGCGCAAATCACAGGCTCTCGAGTGGTTGCTCCACAACACCACTTTTGTCGACCAAGATGGGAATGTTCTCGACACCGACACGGTGCTCGGCGAGCACGACCATGACGACCACGATCACGAAGAAGACGCAGAATGAATTTCCAGAACTATTACGTACCAAACGTCACCGAGCAGACAAGCCGCGGCGAGAGGACATACGACCTCTACTCGCGTTTGCTGAAAGAGAACATCATCTTTCTCGGCACGCCGATTGACGACACCATCGCAAACTTGATTTGTGCTCAGTTGATTCACCTCGAGAGTGAAAACCCCGACCGTGACATCAACATCTACATCAACAGCCCAGGTGGCGACATTACGTCCCTGTTCGCCATTTACGACACGATGCAGTTCATCAAGAACGACATCGCGACGATTTGTCTTGGCCAGGCAGCCTCGGCCGCGGCCGTGCTTTTGGCCGCTGGCACCAAGGGCAAGCGCCTCGCGCTCCCACACAGCCGCGTCATGCTCCATCAGCCGTACGGCCAGGTTGGGTACGGCCAGGTGACCGATCTCGAGCTCGCCGCCAAGGAAATTCTGCGTATGCGCGACCTTCTGGAAGAGATTTTGGCCAAGCACACCGGCCAAAGCATCGAAAGAATTCATGCCGACACCGATCGTGACTTCGTAATAGAAGCGAATGAGGCCGTCGAGTATGGCATTATCGATGGAGTGATTTCTTCACGCGAACTTACGGACCGTTCCGGCCCGATTCGCTAATACATATCTCGAGGGAGGGCCCTAGTGGCCAAGTTTGGTGACACAGGAGAACTACTGAAGTGCTCCTTTTGCGGCAAGTCCCAAAAGCAAGTCAAGAAGTTGATTGCAGGACCAGGTGTCTACATCTGCGACGAATGCATCGACTTGTGCAACGAGATCATCGAAGAAGAGGTCGGCACTGGCTCTGAAGTGCGCCTCGAGTCACTCCCGACTCCTGTCGAGACCCGAACATTCCTCGACGAATACGTCGTAGGTCAGGAACGGGCAAAGAAAGTTCTGTCTGTCGCTGTCTTTCATCACTACCGTCGCTTGCAGTACATGCAGCAAAACACTGGCATCCGTCGCGACGGTGTGGAATTGCAAAAGAGCAACATCTTGTTGCTTGGGCCAACAGGTTGTGGCAAGACCCATCTCGCCCAGACCTTGGCCCGCATGCTCAATGTTCCGTTCGCAGTTGCCGATGCCACCGCACTCACCGAAGCGGGTTATGTCGGCGAGGACGTCGAAAATATCCTGCTCAAGTTGTTGCAGGCAGCCGATTTCGATGTGAAAAAAGCCGAACAAGGAATTGTCTACATCGACGAGATCGACAAGGTTGCTCGCAAGGCAGAGAACCCAAGCATCACGCGTGATGTTTCTGGTGAAGGAGTGCAGCAGGCACTGCTCAAGATTCTCGAAGGCACAGTTGCTTCTGTTCCGCCTCAGGGTGGGCGCAAGCATCCTCATCAAGAGTTCATCCAAATTGATACAACCAATGTGTTGTTCATTTGTGGTGGTGCATTTTCTGGTCTTGAACAAATCATCGAACAGCGCATCGGCCACAAGGGAATGGGTTTCCACGCCACCGTCACATCGAAGGCCGAGAAGAATCCGGGCGAGTTGTTTGCCCAAGTTCTTCCCGAAGATCTCTTGAAGTTCGGAATGATTCCCGAGTTCATTGGTCGCTTGCCAATGGTGGGTGCTGTTAGCGCACTCGATAAAGCGGCCCTCATGCAGATCCTCACCGAGCCGAAGAATGCTCTTGTGAAGCAGTACGCAAAGATCTTCGAATTCGACGAAATCGAGCTCGACATCATTCCCGAGGCCTTGGAAGCTATTGCTGATTTGGCACTCACTCGTGGCACTGGTGCCCGTGGACTCCGCGCAATTCTTGAAGAGACATTGCTCGATGTGATGTACGAACTTCCCGGTCGCACCGACATTGCCCGGGTTGTTGTCAACGCAGATTGCGTGAATAACAAAGTGATGCCAGAACTTGTTTCCAAAGCGTCGATTCGCGCACCAC
>JBEAXB010000018.1:0-8055 GCA_041160045.1 Actinomycetota bacterium | reverse complement strand
AGCCGTCGAAGGCGACCGCGAAGCATCGGCATACGTGCGCATGCTTGAGCAGCGCTACGACATGCAGATGGAACGCAACATTCCTTCTGGCGACGACCTTGCAGCCGAACTCGAAGAGTTCCTGCGCGGTCAATCAGACGACGATTAAGCCGGCGTTATTTGATGGCTGCAAAGCCCAATGCGAGGTCGGCGATGATGTCTTCGATTGACTCGAGACCAACCGACAAACGGATGAGGCCTGGTGTGACACCTGCTGAAGCCTGCTCGGCTTCGGTCAACTGGCTGTGTGTTGTCGAAGCTGGGTGAATCACCAAGCTGCGTACATCGCCAATGTTTGCAACGTGGCTGTGCAATTGCAACGCTTCCACGAACTTCTGACCGTTTTCGCGACCACCTTTGATTTCAAAGGCGATAACCGAGCCGTAGCCCTTGCCGCCGAAGTACTTCTTTGCACGATCGTGCCAAGGTGATGATGGCAAGCCGGCATAGTTGATCGAGTCAACGCCGCTTTGCTTCTGCAAGAACTCGACAACCTTGTCGGTGTTCGACCAGTGACGATCCATGCGCAATGACAATGTCTCGACGCCCTGCAAGATGCTCCACGAGTTGAATGGGCTTGCGGACATGCCGAGGTCACGCAGCATCTGCACGCGTGCCTTGATGATGTATGAACCTGCACCAAGTGCTGGCCAGTAGGAAAGACCGTGGTACGAAGGGTCTGGCTCGGTGAAGTTCGGGAAACGTCCGCTTGCTGCGAAGTCGAACTTGCCACTGTCGATGAGTGCACCGGCAATCGATGTGCCGTGTCCACCGAGGAACTTGGTAGCTGAGTGCATGACGATGTCTGCACCCCACTCGATTGGGCGAATGCCGTACGGAGTAGGAACCGTGTTGTCGAGCATCAACGGAATGCCGTGTGCATGTGCAACCTTTGAAACACCTTCGATGTCGAACACATCGTTCTTTGGGTTCGCAAGCACTTCACCGAAGAACAACTTTGTGTTCGGGCGAATGGCGCTCTTCCACTGCTCAAGATTGTCCGGGTCGTCAACGAATGAAACTTCAATGCCCATCTTCGGGAATGTGTAATGCAACAAGTTGTATGTGCCGCCGTACAACGATGGCGAAGCAACGATGTGATCGCCAGCTTCTGCAAGCGTGAGAATTCCCAATGTCGCTGCGCTCTGACCTGACGACACAACAAGTGCACCCGGGAGACCGACTGCAGTGGCGGTGCCGCCTTCAAGATCTGACAAACGAGCTTCGAGAACACCAGTGGTTGGGTTCATGAGGCGTGTGTAGATGTTTCCGATTTCGGCAAGTGCAAACAGGTTTGCTGCGTGCTGCGTGTCGCGAAATTGGTACGACGTGGTTTGGTAGAGCGGGACTGCGCGAGCGCCTGTTGTTGGGTCTGGAACCTGGCCGGCATGAATCTGACGGGTATCGAAACCCCATTGTGCATTTGTCATAGGGCAAGACCCTAGCCACCAATACCCGACCAAACAACTCGGGAATTACCCATGGGCTGATTTTCCCCACACATCAGGGCATGACCCCAGTACATCTCCACCCAAGTCGCTGTGTAGCACTAAGTGCTACGGTGACCAACATGGCAACCACGATTTCGCAACGTGATCTACGAAACAACAATGCAGACATCATGCGTCGTCTCGAAGAGGGCGAAACATTTCTGATTACCCGTAACGGTAAACAAATCGGAGCCTTGCATCCGATGCGACGCTCCCACTTCATCCCCACTGAAGAATTACAAGATGCCCTTGCAGGAATTGGCGGAGATAGTTACGCAGATTTGCGACGTGACTTAGATGCCGTCCTGAGTCAGGACCCAACTCCTCGTGGCTAACAAACGTTTACCTTTCGGGATCCTCGACACATCTGTCGTCATCGACATTGGAGTGATTGCAATCGATGCGCTTCCGCTTCAGTCCACTATCAGTGCGCTGACCCTTGCCGAACTCTCCGCTGGGCTTCCAGCTGCACCAGACCATGCAACGCGTGCGATTCGTCAAAGGCGTTTACAAAATATTGAAGCTCTGATCGAAGTTCTTCCATTTGACACATCATGCGCGCGTGCATACGCATCGATATTTGCAGCGGTCCATGCAAAAGGGCGCGCACCACGAGGAAGCCGTGCGGTGGATTACATGATTGCGGCAACTGCGCTGCAGCATCGACTGCCTCTGTATACGCGAAATCCAAAAGACTTTGAAGGCCTGACCGAACTCATCCAGGTAGTCACCGTATAAACAAAAAAGGGACCCGCCGAAGCGAGTCCCTCTCTTGTAATTCCTTTGAAGGAATCAGCCGCCCGACGTTTCGGAGACTGACTTCTTGCCGGCGGAAAGCCACGGCATCATGCCGCGCAGTTGCTTGCCCACTTCTTCGATTGGATGCTTTGCTCCGGCTTCACGCAATGCGTTGAAGTTGGCGCGACCCTCTTCTGATTCCTTGACCCACTCACGTGCAAACTTGCCCGACTGAATTTCCTTGAGGATCTTCTGCATGGCTTTCTTTGTTGCAGGAGTGATGACGCGTGGTCCGCGTGTGACGTCGCCGTACTCAGCGGTGTCGGAGATGCTGTAACGCATTCCGGTGATGCCTTCTTCGTACATGAGGTCGACAATCAGCTTGACTTCATGCAAGCACTCGAAATATGCCATCTCGGGCTGGTAGCCAGCCTCGGTGAGGGTTTCGAAGCCAGCTTGTACGAGGGCTGCAACGCCGCCACACAACACTGCCTGCTCGCCGAACAAGTCGGTCTCGGTCTCTTCGGTGAAGGTTGTCTCGATGATGCCTGAACGGGCGCCACCAATTGCTTCTGCGTACGACAATGCAAGTGCTTTCGCACCGCCTGTTGCATCCTGCTCGACAGCAATCAGACATGGCACTCCGCCGCCTTCGGTGTAGGTACGACGTACCAAGTGACCTGGACCCTTAGGGGCGATCATGATGATGTCGACACCCTTTGGTGGGCGAATGCGCTTGAAGCGAATGTTGAAGCCGTGAGCGAAAGCAAGTGCCTTGCCTGGCTTGAGGTAACGCTTGATGTGATCGTTGTACGTTGCCTTCTGCTCGGTGTCTGGCATCGTCAACATGATGACGTCTGCCCACTTCGAGGCATCGGCGATGCTCTTGACCGTGAGGCCAGCAGCTTCTGCCTTGGCGGCGGACTTTGATCCCTCGCGCAAACCGACAACTACCTGAACACCACTCTCTTTCAGGTTCAACGCATGTGCGTGACCTTGTGAGCCGTAGCCAATAATTGCGACCTTGCGACCACGGATGATGGACGGATCAACGTCCTTCTCGTAATACATCTTTGCTGCCATCAGCTTGCCTTTCCTTTAGGAGCACCTTTTTGTGCCTCAGGTTCCAATTTCGACAGGGCTATTCGCCCCGTTCTTTGGCTCTCCACAATGCCATATTCCTTCAATAATTCCTCAAAATCGTCGATTTTCTCGGGAGTTTCATCAAGAGAAAGGCTGATTGAGTCCGATCCGACCGCCAAAACCTTGGCCTCAAAGACGTTCGCGAGCTCTAAAACTTGACTGCGCTGGTCACCTTGAACGCTGACCGTGGCCATCATTAGTTCCCGTTCGATCGATTTACGAGGGTTCAGTTCGGTGATGCGCACCACATCAATCAACTTGAACAATTGCATGACAATTTGCTCGAGCGGGGTGACCGAGATATCGACCACGATTGTGATGCGGCTGTAATCCGGGTCATCTGTCGGGGCAACGGCCAAGGAAAAGATGTTGTACCCGCGACGGGCAAACAGGCTTGATACTCGAGCCAGTACTCCGGGACGGTTCTGAACAAGGACAGCCAGAACGTGATGCTGCTGAGAATCACCGTACGGATTATTGGCATTAATCGTGCTCATCGGAGGAACTCTCTTTGTGATTCTTGTGATGGGTGCAACAGAACATCGTCGTTGCTGGCCCCGGCCGGAACCATAGGGAACACTTTTTCGAATTCTTCAACGCGGAACTCAACGACAACTGAACGGTCATTGATGCTGTTCGCGCGTTCGATGGCAGCATCGATTTCGTCGGCGGATTCAACACGAATACCAACGCACCCCATTGCTTCAGCCCACTTCACGAAATCTGGACAACCAGCAAGATTTACTTCTGAATAACGCTCGCCGTAGAACATTTCCTGCCACTGACGAACCATGCCGAGATATGTGTTGTTCAGGATTGCAATCTTGACGTGAATTCCTTCAGTACTTGCCGTGACAAGTTCTTGTGCGGTCATCTGGAAACAACCATCGCCGTCGATTGCCCACACTGTGCGATCAGGGCGAGCAGCTTTTGCACCGATGGCGGCAGGAACGGAAAATCCCATCGTGCCAAGACCACCAGAGTTCACCCATGTATATGGCTCATTGAACTTCCAGAACAAACTTGCCCACATCTGGTGCTGACCAACGCCACTCACAACAATCGTGCCTTCAGGTGCTGCATCGCGCAGTTTCTCCAGGCAGAACTGCGGCTTCAAGCGAGCGCCAGGTTCTGAGGGTTCATAGGCAACAGGGAATTTTTCTTTCCATCCACTGACTTTGCTGCGCCATGCACCAATGTCTGCTTGCTTTGTTCCTTGTGTGAGAAGTTCCTTGACTTCTCTGAGAATTTCTTCGACGACAAGACGACAGTCACCAACAATTGGCACATCGGGCTTGCGCACTTTGCCCTGTTCTGCAGGGTCAATGTCGACGTGGATGACTTTTGCAAGAGGAGCGAAAGCTGACACTTTTCCAGTGACACGGTCATCGAACCGTGCACCAAAGTTGATGAGCAAATCACTCTTTTGCATCGCTGTGATTGCTGTTGCATTTCCGTGCATACCTGGCATGCCCAAGCACAATGGATGGTTGTCGGGGAATGCACCGCGTGCCATCAATGTGGTGACAACAGGAATTTGCAACAGTTCGGCGAGTTCGTGAATCACTTCTGCTGCATGTGCTTTCAAAACACCACCACCGAGATACAACAATGGCTTCTCTGCAGCAAGGATCAACTTGGCTGCTTCCTTGATCATCTTTGGATCGCCTTGCGTGATGGGTCGGTAACCAGGAAGTGAATCGATGACTTCTTGATCGGTCGGCCAATGCCACGTCATCGTTGCTTGCAACACGTCCTTTGGAAGATCGAGAAGAACAGGACCTGGACGGCCTGTTGTTGCGATGTGGAATGCCTGACGGACAGCCATCGGGATGTCGTTTGGATGCATGACCAATTCGTTGTGCTTCGTGACACTGCGCGTGATACCGACGGTGTCGCACTCTTGGAATGCATCGGTACCGATTGCACTGGTGGACACCTGACCCGTGATGCACACCATCGGGATCGAGTCCATAAATGCATCGCACAATGGCGTCACCATGTTTGTTGCAGCAGGACCACTGGTCACGATGGCAACTCCTGGACGACCAGTGACGTGGGCGTAACCCTGCGCCATATGTCCGGCGCCTTGTTCGTGGCGAACCAAAATGTGGCGAATGCTCGACTTCAACAGTGGGTCGTACACGGGGAGAATGCAGCCGCCGGGCAGACCAAACATGGTCTCTACGTTTTCCATCTCAAGAGAGCGAATGAGTGCTTCGGCTCCGGTGAGTATCTCTTTGTTAGACATCGTGTGTCTCCTGGCTATGGATGGTGGGTGATGAACATGGTTCTAGAAACAAAAAAACCACCCGAATGGGTGGTTTTTAGCGCGTTCGGCATGGGTGCCGACGCGCTACAGAACTACTACAACGAGCGATGAGGTTGTTATCTCCGTGGTCATTGGACTCATTCTGCCACCCCACTTGGTGCATTGGCAACCCCCAACAACTGGGAAGGTCGCACAATTCCACAACATACGAGCACTCCGAGACCAAGAGCAAAGGCAGTGAGGCCAGCGTTCAGGCGAAATGCCCCGACTGGGTCGCCCGACAGAAGCAGAAGGCTTGCCCTCGTACCCCCACAACTGGGACATGGAACTCCGGTGATGCGCAGGAGTGGGCACAGGCTCGGCTGGTGGGCCAATTGTTCGGCCATGAAGCGCGTGGCAGGGCTGGCGAGCGCAATGCCCACCAGCCCCAAGAGCGCTTTGTTACCGCTCGCGAACAACGGTCGTCTTTGACAAGTAGTCCCAGACGCCCTGGCGCGTTGGGGTAACGAGAACCAATACGGCACTGACGATGCCCGTGACTCCACTTGTCACCGATCCAAGAACAATCTTGCCCAGCAACTCGCGCAGCAACATCTGTTGCATTGTCGCGGGGGCACCTGTGTTCAGATCCACGATGCGAAGACCGAGCATCTTTTTGGCTGGCGATGTGGCCTGCTGCCACAACACGATGCTCCATACCAACCAACCGATACCACAGGTGACGACGAACAAGAGCGAGTCAAGGGCAAGAGCCCCGAGCCGAACACCATGGCCGCATGGCACAACTCCGCCGCCAGGCAAACCAAACGATGATGGAGAACTGCCACCTGGTGGAGGTGGTGGTGAGGAAAATGGATCAGACATTGATGTCTCCAATATTTAGTGCTCCGAATGGAGCGTGTTACTTCAAGACTAGGGGTTTACGGCATAGCGTTCGTTGAAACAAGGCAGGCCACAATGAAATCAGTACGAACCCCCGATGAGCGTTTCGCAAATATCGCCGATTGGCCATATGCACCCACATATACAGACGTTTCTGCAGGTGACGGAAGTACCGACACCTTGCGCGTTGCACATTACGAAGCCGGACCAAGCAATGCCGCGACAACGATTTTGTTGATGCATGGCGAGCCGAGCTGGTCATACCTCTATCGCAAGATGATGGCAGTGCATATTGCAGCTGGCCATCGCGTGATTGCCCCGGACCTCGTCGGATTTGGTCGCAGTGATAAGCCAATGGAAACGAGCGATTACACATATGAGCGCCATGTTGCATGGATGAACGAATGGCTCAACAAAAACGACTTCACCCACCTCACTCTCGTATGTCAGGACTGGGGCGGTTTAGTTGGTTTGCGTTTGGCAACTGCAAACGTCGATCGCTTTGATCGCATTGCTATTGCCAACACAGGGTTGCCACTTGCCGGACGCGAACCATCTGCGGCGTTTCGCGCATGGCAGAAGTACTCACAAGAAGTACCCGACTTTGCTGTTGGAACTTTGGTGAATGGAGGGTGCTCGAGCACTTTGAGTGCCGCGGAAATCGCCGCCTACGATGCTCCGTTTCCTGACGACACCTTCAAAGCCGCGGCCCGCATCTTCCCGTCGCTCTACCCCGATGGCGATGACCACCCATCAAACATCGCGAACACGATTGCGTGGGATGTTCTTCGTTCCTGGACCAAGCCGTTCCTCACCGCCTTCAGCGACGAAGACGCGATCACCAAGGGCGGCAACGGGGTCTTTGAGCGGGAAGTTCCTGGCGCGAAAGGCCAAGCCCACACCACAATCGAAGGCGGCGGCCACTTCCTGCAAGAAGACAAGGGCGAAGAGCTCGCGACAGTTGTGAACAACTTCATCGCTGCAAACCCCTGAGAAGCCTCCTAAACCCAACTGGCATAACGATGAGTGGGGCCAAAACGGGGTGCGGTGACCTTGGTCGCCTAGCCTTAGTACATGTCTGAAACTCGTACCATCGCCCCCGCCGACGGCAAGCTCGGTGTTCTCACCGTTGGCCTCGGCGCCGTGGCCTCCACTCTGATTGCGGGTGTCGAGCTCGCAAAGCGTGGCCAAGGCCTCCCCATCGGATCAATGACCCAAATGGGAACTATCCGCCTCGGTAAGCGCACCGAAAAGCGCACCCCGATTGTGAAGGACTTCGTTCCTCTCGCAAAGCTCGAAGACATCGTGTGGGGCGCGTGGGACGTATTCCCAGACGACGCCTACGTTGCGGCATCGCGCGCCGGCGTTCTCGAGCAGGGCAAGCACATCGAAGCAATCTCTGATGTCTTGCGCGACATCCGCCCGATGAAGGCAGCCTTCATCCGCAAGTACGCCCGCAACCTTGATGGCGAGCACATCATGGACACCGTC
>JBEAXB010000001.1:0-14671 GCA_041160045.1 Actinomycetota bacterium | reverse complement strand
AGGTGTTCCGCCCGTGTTGAACATGGTGGGCCTCGTGCTTGCCGGTGGCGCAGTGATGACCTTTGGAACTGATGCACAAAAAGAACAGCATCTGCAATCCACACTGAATGCAGATCATGTGTGGTGTCAATTGTTTTCCGAACCCGGCGCAGGCAGTGATCTCGGTTCGCTGAATACGCGAGCCGACCGCGATGGCGATCGATTCATCATCAATGGCCAAAAAGTGTGGTGCAGTGGCGGCAGATGCAGCAACTGGGGAATCCTCATGGCACGCACCGACTTCGAAGCAAAGAAACACGAAGGCATTTCTTTTTTTCTGATCCCGATGGATCTGCCTGGTATCGAGGTGCGCCCGCTTCGACAAATGACTGGCGAGTCCGAGTTCGACGAAGTGTTTTTTACCGATGTTGAGTTGCCGGCCGAATACCTCATTGGACCGCTACACGGAGGATGGGGCGTCGGCATGGCTGTTCTCACCAACGAACGCGGTCACATTGGTGCAAGCATCATCGGGCTCGAACGTCGTCTCGAATCCATGTCATCGCTTGGTCGAGGTCGCGGCCTCAACCCGTCCCAACGCCAAACACTGGCAAAACTTCTCTCCACCGGCACTGCATACAAAGCAATGGCGCAGACGCAAGGTCCGGTTGCCTCCACAGCATCATCGCTGATGAAACTGGGCATCACCGAGATGATGTTCGGAGTGGCAATGTTGCGCGGTGATATCTCTGGTGCTGATGCAATGCTCGAAAGCCCCGATGCAATCGGCATGATGTCTGCACCTGGCGGGCGCATCGCAGGCGGCACGAGCCAAGTACAACGCAACATCATCGGTGAGCGATTGCTCGGATTACCACGAGAGCCAAAATGACACAGAACATTGCCTGCAGCGACGCAACACTCATCCCTTCAGTCGATGGCGTCACCATTGCCATGCACGACTTCGGTGGTACTGGCTCCCCCGTTCTCCTATCGCATGCGACCGGCTTCCATGCGCATTGTTTCGAACCAATGGCAACACAGTTGTCATCTCGTCATCATGTGTACGGGCTCGATCATCGCGGCTATGGCGACGCCGAAACAGTTGATACCGAACACATGTCGTGGCGTGCATACGGCGACGATGCATTGGCTGCTGCTCGATACGTTTCTGCTGCGAACAACGGAGCCCCCATTGTTGGCGTTGGTCATTCCATGGGCGGTGCATCACTGTTGATGGCTGCCTTGCAAGAGCCGCAACTGTTTGCAGCACTCTTTGTATTCGAGCCCATCGTGTTTCCACCTGCGCCCGAAGACGACACTCGTCCACCAAACCCGCTGGCTGGTGGCGCACGCAAACGCCGCAGCGTGTTTGCAGATTTCGATGCTGCTCTGGCGAACTACACAGCCAAGCCACCAATGGCCTCGTTTCACCCAGAAGCCCGCGCTGCCTATGTTCGTCACGGATTCAAACCGACAAGTGCCGGCGACATCGAACTGAAGTGCCTACCCGAACACGAGGCCCGCACCTATGAAACAGGTGGCTCAAGCGGAGCATGGGAAGACCTGCACAAGATTCAGACACCGACATGGGTGATTTCCGGAGCACCTGCGCAATTTCAACCATCATCATTTGCGATTCGTGTTGCCGAACAAATTCCGAACGCCACCTACGTGCAATACGACACCATGGGCCACTTTGGTCCACTCGAACATCCAGAAGTTATTGCCGAGCTTGTGGAACGAACACTCGACACCCTGCGATGACCACATTCGACGAACGCGCAGACCAACTGCTCGAGCCATTGCGCAACAACCGCCGAGCGAATTCATTGTTCGGGTTTGCAAGTGCCATCGGTGACTTCAGCCTGATCTGGCACCTCATCGGCCTTGTGTATGCGATTGGTTCCGTGCATCGTTTGCAACAAGCACTTGCACTGTCGCTTGCTCTCGGGGCCGAAAGCCTCATTGTCAACCAGGGCGTGAAACGAATCTTTCGTCGTGAACGCCCGACAACCTCAGGTGATGATCGCTTCGACATTCGCACGCCGAGCACGTCGAGTTTCCCGAGCGGTCATGCATCATCTGCCACATTTGCGGCCGTTGTTCTCACATCGTTCACCGGTTTTCCACTTGTCATCATCTGGGTTGCAGTTGCGTGCGTGGTTGCACTCAGTCGCGTCGTCGTGCGCATTCACCATTTGTCCGACATTGTCGGCGGAATCGTGACAGGTGCAATCCTCGGAGCAATTGCCGTTCCGATTGTTTCTTCATTTTTGTCCTGATTCGGGGAATACGATGCACCAACTACAGGTTGGAATTCCCGTGACACGTTCTTTTGCACTTACTTTTGATTACCGCTGCCCGTTTGCGCGCCTTGTCCACGATCACGTGGTCGAAGGCTTGCGTGCCGGTGCAGATTGGGATGTCACCTTTCTCCCCTTCTGCCTCGGTCAGGCGCATGTCGAAGAAGGTCAGACCGATATTTGGGAAACACCTCAAGCAGACAGCGGACTTCTTGCGCTGCAACTTGCCATCTCCATTCGCGACAATCAGCCAGATGCGTTTCTTGATTTTCATCAGGCGATGTTTAATCACCGCCACAACGGCGGAGGCTCTCTCAAAGATCGCACCACCCTTGATCGCATCATGACCGAGAGCCGTGCAATTCCAGAGGCCGCATTTGCCGATGTGGAAACTGGCCGCCCACTCGCCGTCATCAAGGACGAGCACACGAAGTACGCCCGCAGCCACAGCGTGTGGGGCACCCCCACATTTGTTGTCGGCGACAGTGCCATCTTCGTGCGTCTTCTCGACCATTCCCACGGTGACCAAGCAGTCGCTACCCGCACCATCGAGCGCATCCTCGACGACATCGAGTGGCCAATCCTCAACGAATTCAAGCACACCAGCATCCCCATGTAGTCCATGTAGGTTGGTCGGATGGCTAGCCACGAAAAACGCATGAGCGATACCGAGTCACTCATGTGGAGACTCGAAAAAGATCCCTATCTGGCATCGTCATTTGCGAACATCACCATCCTCGATCGTTCGCCGAACATGGACCTGTTGTACGCCCGCATGGAACGCACAGCGACACTCTTTCCGCGTCTGCGTCGTCGCGTGCAACCAGCACCAGGAAATCTTGGCAACCCCACTTGGGTGGACGATCCGTCGTTCGATATCCGCTACCACGTGCGCCATATCTCTCTCGCCGACCCGGGCGACATGCGCCAACTTCTTGATCTTGCAACTCTTCTCGTTGCCGACCCGTTCGACCGCTCACGTCCACTGTGGCATTTCATCATCGTTGATGGTCTTGCCGGTGGAAAGAGTGCACTGATTCAAAAACTGCACCACACCGTCACCGATGGTCAAGGTGGTGTCGAACTGTCGATGCATTATCTCGACCTGCAACGAGACCCAGGACCATTGCCGCCAGTTCCTGCAGACGTGATGAACGCTGCAACAGCAGCCAGTCCCACCGATGCAACCGAAGCACTGCGCGGCGCAATGACCGATTCGCTTCGTCTGCCGCTCGCCGTGTTGCGCCAGGTACGCGACGTGTTGTCTGATCCGTCCCTTGTCGGCACCATTGGCTCTTCAACAACAGCCACTGTCAAAAGCCTCATCGCTCAACTCACCGAAACCGATGCATCACGCTCACCGCTGTGGACCACCCGCTCACTGCGTCGCCGCATGGAAACAACGCAGGTGTCGTACTGGGATATGCGCGGTGCTGCAAAAGCATTAGGCGGAACACTCAACACTTCGTTCATCACTGCTGCGGCTCACGCTGCCGGCAATTATCACCGCGAACTCGGAGCGCCTGTCGAATCATTGCGTGCGTCGATGGCCATCAGCACCCGCACCGAAGGCAGCACCGGCAACGCGTTCACCTTGGCTCGCATGTTGGTACCCACTGGCGAGATGCCAATCGCCGAACGGTTTGCTGCTGTCAACGAGATTCTCACGGCCGCTCGGGCCGAATCGGCTGCGTCATCACTTGATGCCATCGCCACCGTGTCTTCAGTGATTCCCACATCGGTAATCACGCGTCTTGCTCGCGCCCAGGCTGAAACAGTTGACTTTGCGACATCGAATGTTCGCGGATCTGGTGTTCCGCTCTTCATGGCGGGCGCACAACTGTTGGAGAATTACCCAGTCGGACCTCTTGGCGGAGTGGCATTCAACTTGACGTTGATGTCGTATCTCGGAAGTCTCGATGTCGGAATCAACATCGATGAAGCGGCAGTAGAAAGCCCATCGCTCTTGCGCGACTCGTTGTCGCAGGCGTTTACAGAACTGTCTGCCTTTGCGCCTGCGCGCGAATCTGGTGGTACCAAGCCTTCGCCGGTACCTAATGCACCGTCTAAACGGCGGTGGTGGCAGCGTTCGCGCTAAGCAACGAACGCAAGTCGAGAAGAAGATCTCCGACTTCTACCGCTGACACCAATTCACGGCGCAGCATTTCTGCCAATGCCTTATCGATGACGGCGAGCGCCTCTGTGATTACTGACTCTTGTGTGTCAATCATGTGGTGCTCCTTTCGAGAGCGAGAGGACCCGACAGAATCGGCTCCACCCGCTGAACCCATCGTACAGATGGCCTGGGTCAATGACGGTGCACCTTCGCTCTCTGGTGGCTTTTCTTTGTGCCGTGTGCCATAAGGTCAGATTCATGAATTTTGAAGGTAAAACCACTGTCGTCACCGGAGCTGCCAACGGAATCGGTGCAGCTCTCGCCCGTCGTTTTCATGCAGCCGGCGCTCGCGTCGTTGTGGCAGACCGCGATGCGGCAAAACTGCACGAGATCGAGGCCGAACTGAACGCCATTCGTGCTGATAGTGCGTTTGCTGTTGTCGCAGACATCGGCTCTGAAGAGGGCAACATTGCGCTCATCAATGCCGCAAGAAATAAGTACGGATTCATCCACTTGTACTATGCAAATGCAGGTGTTGCCATCGGTACGGATCTTGAATCAACCGATGAAGAAACATGGAACGCCGCCATGAACATCAACTTGCATTCGCACCGTTGGGCGGCAAAACACCTGATTGGCGAATGGCTGGCTGCTGGCGAAGGTTATTTCTGCAGCACCGCATCGGCTGCAGGTTTGTTGTCGCAAATCGGCAGTGGCCCGTACAGCGTCACCAAGCATGGGGCTGTTGCATTTGCCGAGTGGCTTTCCATTACCTATGGCGACCGCGGATTGCGCGTCACGTGCCTGTGCCCACAGGGCGTCAACACGAACATGCTGAACCCACCCGGCTCCGACAACGGCATCGATAAGAGTGGTGGCGATGTTGTGAAGGCATCGGGTGCCGTTCTCGAACCTGCAGAGGTTGCAGACATCGTGTACAACACGATCGTCGAAGAAAAATTCCTCGTGATGCCTCACCCCGAGGTGCACGTGTACGAGCAGCGAAAGGTTGCAGATCGCGACCGCTGGTTGGCCGGAATGCGCAAGCTTCAAGCCCGCATCGTTGGCTAACGAAAGCACTGTTTCGGTGTTCTAAGGTGCGGTCATGGCCGTACGACTAGACCCATCAGACGAATACATGCACGAACTCGGACCCGAGTCGAATTTCAACGAAAGCATGTACATCAACTGCTTCGACCCCACCACGCAAGTGGGCGGTTGGTTCCGCATGGGCAACCGTGCAAACGAGGGCTATGCAGAAATGACCATCTGCATCTATCTGCCTGGTGGACGTGTTGGTTTCATGTTCAAGCGCCCGAACATCGACAACAACGATGCACTCGACGCAGGTGGCCTCACATGGACAATGGTCAAGCCTTTCGAAGAACTGCGCATTGATTACGTCGGCAAGGTTGTCGTGCTCGACGACCCGAAGGAAATGGCTGACCCGAAAACTGCATTCGCCAACAATCCGTTTTCCGAATGCGAAGCGCACATCACATTCACCGGACAAGGTCGCCCCAGCATGTTTGGTGGCGAACCCGATGTGCCGCACGAAACACCCGGCGAGGAATTCGCAAAGGGACACTACGAACAACTTGTGACAGCCACCGGATCAATTCGCGTCGGTGATGAAGAATTCGCCATCAACGGTTTCGGATTGCGCGATCACTCATGGGGCCCTCGCTTCTGGCAGGCACCGTGGTACTACCGCTGGCTGACTGCAAACTTCGGCGAGAACCTTGGCTTCATGGCCAGTCGCGTCGCAAAGAAAGACGCAGCCGGTTCACGCGGTGGCTTCGTGTGGGACAACGGACAGATTCATCTGTGTGATGACGTGCAAATTTCCACCGTCACAGTTGGGCAAGATAACTACCACGACAAAGTGACCGGTGTTATTCGTTCATCGAAGTCGAACAAAGAATGGAATTTCGAGGGCGAAGTGGAAACGCTCATTCCGTTGCGCAACCGTCGTCAAGACCCCGATGGCAACTGGTTGATGACCCGCATTAGCGAAGGTATGACCAAGTGGACAATCACATCGGGCGAACATGCTGGTGCAAAAGGCTTTGGCATGTCTGAATATCTCGACCAGATCATCGACGGCTCACCCGTCGGTATCGCCGAGTAGTTAATCGCTACCAACAAGCACTGACACACAGGGGGGATACCTTGCGGGTATGCGCATTCCCCGAATTGTCTTAGCCCTCGTTCTCGTTGGCACCCCGGTCACCACACTGGCCATCAGTGCCACTGCTGTGCTTGCCGAAACGTTCACCTATGCGTCTGTTGATATGTCGCAAGATGCAGCATGTGCCCTCACCACCGATGGCACTGCACTGTGTTGGGGCGAGAACAGAGACAGTTGGCTGATCTCAACATCGCGCGAACGATTCATCGACCAACCCACTCCGGTACGACTCCCAAACAACGACCGATTCGTTTCTCTCAATGGCGGCGGAAATCACACATGGTGTGGTCTTGCAGTCTCAGGTGCGGTGTATTGCTGGGGCGAACACCATCTGGGCAGCCTTTTCACACCCACATCGAAAACTCCCGTCGCGGTTGAATTTCCGACAGTCTCCACCATCACCAAAGTGGGAAGTGGTTTCTCCATCGGATGTGCACTCAACACACTTGGCGAGATGTGGTGCTGGGGTGATGTTCTCGATTCCGGCAGCGGAGAAACAGAACCAACGCGCACCCCAGTCAAGGTCGCCATCCCCTCTCATGAGCGCGTCATCGATTTCGATCTCGGTGGCACGCCATGTGCTGTCACCGACATCGGCAATATTTATTGCTGGGGCCACCAAAACGAAGGTGGACAACTGGGGCTTGGTTACCGCAGCTCCATCGCATATGCAGTGTCTGTGTTACCAGCAAAAGTTGTCGCTCCCAGTGGCGTTCAATTTGTTTCTGTCACGACAGGTCTCGAACATGGATGTGCACTCTCTACTGCGGGCACGGGTTATTGCTGGGGTGAGAACTATCAGGGCTTGTTCGGCAACAACACCTATACCGACAGCTATCTGCCAACGCAGATAATCGTGCCGAACAATGAAGCCATCGTTCAGATCTCCACCGGGTGGTACCACACGTGCATTCGCACCACTTCGAACAAGACATGGTGTGCTGGCCGCAACGACTTCGCCGAATTCGGAACAGGCACGACGCTTGGTGGCAAAACATTTCGCTCCCCCGTCCTGCCCGATGGCATCTATTTCACATCGGTCGTGGCAGCACTGGCTGGCACATGTGGGCTCGACCAAAACGGAGACATCTGGTGTTCGGGTTACATGAATCGGGAAATCGCGGCGGCCATTGGCACAACCCAATCACTGTTTCAACAGATGATTCCCCGGGTCGGCTCGCCCACTGTCACCACGACCAATGTCACCAACATCGGCTCCGAATCCGCCCAGGTCATCGGAACTGTCAATGCCAACGGCCATGCCACCACCACCCGAGTCGAATACGCAACATCACGCGACTTCACACGTCCTACTTCGATTGCAGTCTTTGCCACTCTTCGAGATCGCAACTACTCCACCATCGAGATTCCACAGTCCTTGCAACAACTCGAACCCCGCACGTCGTACTTCGTGCGGCTCGTGGCCACTAATGCGTTTGGCACAATGCACGGAAACACCTTGGAGTTCACCACCATTGGCGACAGTCCGCGCCTTCGCGAACCCACTGTCTCTGCAATCACCGGAAATGAAGCAACCGTGTCGGTCACTGTGCTGCCGGGCCTTCTCAGCACTACTTCTGTGCTGCGCTACTCAGCAGATGAAACATGTGCATCCGATTGTGTCTCTGTTCCGCTCGCACAGAGCACAGGTGATGAGGCCGTTGCCCTTGTTGCACAACTCAGTGAACTTCGCGCGCAAACCACATACTTTGCAAGCATTACCTCCACGAACAAATTGGGTGCAACCACTGCAGCAATTTCTTTCTCCACCATTGGCACACTCGCCCATGCCCTCATCACGTCACATTCGGCGAGCAACACATCAATCAACGCACAAGTTGACGTGGAATCCGGTGAACTCGCTGGCTCGATTGTGCTCGAGGCTTCAACGTCGGAACTGTTTACGAATGCCACCACATCGTCCTCCGTTTCCTACATGAGCAACGGCCCTCTCTCCCACAGCCTCACCGTGTCTGCACTCGCTGCTCATACCGACTATTTCATCCGCGCTGTTGCCACCAACGAACTGGGTACCACCCGAAGCCGCGCGACTGCCGTGCGTACTCTCGGCGGTATCCCTCAAATCACTCTTCCATCATTTGACCCATCAGAGACCTCAGCGGTCCTCACTGCCACTCTCGACACCACAGGTCTCGACACATTCGTGACAGCCATGCTCAGTACGCACAGCGACATGGCAGGTGCCACCGAGCTTTTTGTCTATGCAGGAACGCGCAGCCACAATCTTGAGTTCACAATCGCCACCCTGCTCCCGCGCACCACCTACTACCTCACGATCAGTGCGAGCAATGAAGTGGGCGCGTCAACATCGTCCGTGCAGACGTTCACGACCCGCACTCCGATGGGCGTTCTCATCAACAATGCGGCGAACACCACTGAAACATCTACGGCCACCCTCACACTCACCACCCCGCGCGATGTTGTTGCAATCCGCGTTTCCAATTATTCCGATTTTCGCGAAGCCCGCGTGTTCACAAGGGTCAGCTCCATCGAATGGGCTCTTTTGCCCGCAGGCCCATCTGCACAAGATCGCACAGTGTGGGTTCAGTTTGTTCACACCAACGGTGACACCACGGAATATTCAGACTCCATCAGCCTCTCTGGTGTGGCTTTGCCCGAGACCGTTGCTCCCTCCGAAATTGTGACCACAACCGTGCCCGTACCAGTGATGACTGCGCCTACATCTGCACTGTCAGCTCCCATCATCACCGTGCGAACAAGCCAAATCTCGAGTGCTCCCGTCGTTCGTGTTGCCACAATCAAGGTGGCGAAAACGACTGCCCGAATCGTGCGCATCCAGACCAAGTCCGGACGCAAGGTCACCACTCGGCGTATCAGTGCGAACAAGGCAGGCAAGTTTGTCCTCACCATTCCGAAAGGCAGCAAGACAATGATGGTGCGCCTCATTGACGCAAAGGGCAAAGCCAGCAACTGGAGAAAAGTTGTATAGCGCCTAACGCAGGTCGGCGCGGGCAACGAATTGTGAAGCCACTGCAACATCGCCGATGACTTCGACATCGCTGAGTGCGTAGCGACGCCACAACACCATCAGCACATCGTGTGCTGCGCCACGAATCGCACAGGTTCCTTTTGCATGCTCGCGAGTGACAATCAATTGCTCGCCATTTGGCACGATCAGCCATTCACCATCCACATCGGTGCAATGAATATGCACAGAGCCCGTGAGCGTTGCAACATCGGGCATCGGATAATGAAGCATCATGTGCACGAACTCGTCGATGCCATCACTCGCTAGCACGGCATCAATGGGTGCTGCATCGCCAGTTGCTGTGCGAGCATCCCATGCATGTACGGCCATTTCATGCGCCATGCGGCGAGTGATCCACGCAATGTCGTGTGAACCATCCCATGTCCAGCACGGGGAGGCCGCATCAGTAGTTGTCAATGTCGACACCAACGCATCAAGACCCTCGAGATAACCGCTCATCAGATTCGCATCATCGCTGATTTCCGGTGGCACATAATTCTCTGGGCCAGCCATGCCAGTGCGCGCGATGAAATTCCAAAATGCATGCACTTCGGTGACATGAATGACGAGGTCTCGAATCACCCAGCCCGGACATCCGGCAACTGCAACATTCAGCGAGTTGTCACACGCCTTGGCGAACGCCCGCCCGTCTTCCCGAAGGAAGTGCAGATACGTGTCGCGAGCGAGCATCACAAACCGCGGGTGGCGTCTGCCAGTTCCTGCCACTGACGCATCGGCAATACGCCCATTGCATCGGTGAGCACCTGCAAGCACACATGATCTGCGCCTGCGTCGAAATGCGCCTTGACGCGAGCAACAACTGTGTCCATGCTTCCCCACGCAACGATGGCGTCGACAACGCGGTCTTCCTGGTTCACGATTTCGTCATCTTCGAATCCGAATCGCTTCAGGTTGTTCACGTAGTTCGGCAAACGTGTGTAGGTGGTCATGTGTTGACGAGCAATTGCGCGTGCCTTGTCCGGATCTGTTTCCAAAATCACTGCCTGTTCGGGAGCAAGCAACGCGCCAGCACCCATTACTTCACGTGCCATCACCGTGTGTTCCACCGGAACGAAATACGGATGCGCACCTGCACCACGCTCGGCAGACAACTTCAACATCTTCGGACCAAGAGCAGCGAGAACGCGCTGTGGTTCGGTCGTTGGCTTTGCGCCGAAGTAGATACCCGAATCCATGGCGTCAAGGTATTGAACCATCGTCGAATATGGCTTGTCATATGTCCCTTTATGCACACCCGACACCATCGGTGCATGACTCACACCCATGCCAAGAAGGAAACGATCAGGGAAAGCCTCGGTCAATGTTTTCCATCCGGCCTGCATGGTCTGTGCAGTACGAGCATGAATGCTCGCGATACCGGTGCCGATCACCATCGTCTTCGTGGCTGACAGCAACAGACCACATGATGCAAACGGCTCACGCAGCACAGCCTCTGGCACCCAAACGGCGCTGTAACCCATCTCTTCAACCTGGGCAATTGCTTCTTGTGCTTTGGCCATCGGCTGGAGATCGAAATCGGCGGCCCACAGTCCGACGCGACCAAGTTTCATTGTGTTCATGACGCCACGCTAGGCGCTCGGCTACGCCAAATCACTAGCGCTGATACACCCAATCATCAATGAGTCGGCGGGCAATCGAAATGGACGGCGGAATCATTGGCAGATTGTCACGGGTGTACCAATTGGCATCGGCAATTTCAGTGGTATCGCACACGATGTCGCCCGACACGAAATTGGCGGTGAACCCGAGCATCAGCGAGTTCGGGAATGGCCATGGCTGACTGGCCACATACTTCACGGAATCAACAATGATGCCGACTTCTTCTTCCACTTCGCGCACAACTGCTTGTTCAAGGTTCTCACCGGGCTCAACAAAACCTGCGAGACACGAATACATCGGCATCGGGAAATTCGAACCACGGGCTAGCAATGCTTCTTGCGCATCTCCTTCGCCACGCGTGACGAGCGTGATGATTGCCGGCGACAAACGTGGAAACGCCATCAGTTTGCATCCACCGCAAATGAATGCGCGTTCGTTCGGAGCAAGACTTGTCGGTTCGCCGCAACGACCACAGAAACGATGCGTGCGTGCCCACTCGATGATCTGCACGGCACGGCCGGCGACGGCCCATTCGGTCTCGGTGACACGACCGAACAACGAACGCAGATCGATCTCGGCGCCGTACCCCGGCTCTTCGCCATGGGGAACATCGATACCCCAGCAGGCAACTTCGCCGTGCATGCCAAGGAAATGGCTCGACCATCCCTCGTCAGCGGAGCGGTCGTCGATGAAGACCTTTGTGCCGACAACATGGATGAATCGGTGTTCGCTCACCATCTCGGCTGGGGTCAGAGAGGGACGAAAGGGAGAATCTGTGGAGCTCATTGTCCATTGACGGTAGTGCGAAGTCGACTGCCTAAGATAAGCCAATGGCACGTTCCCAAAATTCAGTAGTAATCGTCGACACATTGCGCTCCCCCGTGGGCAAGCGCAACGGCGGTTTGTCCACCCTTCACGCAGGTGAGCTTCTTGGCATTGTCCAAAAAGGCATCATCGACCGCTCAGGCATCGACCCAGCTCTTGTCGAGCAGGTCGTTGGCGGTTGCGTCAGCCAAGTGGGCGAGCAGGCATTCAACATCACCCGCACCGCATGGTTGGCAGCGGGCCTTCCCCTCACCACTGCGGCCACAACTGTGGATACACAGTGCGGTTCATCACAGCAAGCAACAGGTCTTGCGAGCTCGCTCATCGGTTCTGGCGTCGTCGACATCGCAATCGCATGTGGTGTTGAAGTCATGAGCCGCATTCCCATCGGAAGCAACGGCAACAAGGCACTTGGTCTTGGTGTACCGATTCCTCGCAACTATTTCGCGCAGTACGAAATGACATCGCAGTTCGAAGGCGCAGAGCGCATCGCCGACAAGTGGAATGTCACCCGTGACGACACCGACAACTGGGGCCTCGTTTCCCAGCAGCGTGCAGCCCAGGCCTGGGCCGAGGATCGCTTCTCCGGTCAGTACATCGAAATCGATGCGCCTGATTACAACGAAGCAGGCGAAGTCACCGGTTCACACCGCGTCAGCCGTGACGAAGGCCTTCGCGAGACCACCCTCGAGAAGCTGAAGACCCTGAAGCCTGTCGCCCGTGAAAACGGAGTCCACACAGCGGGCAACTCATCCCAGATTTCAGACGGCGCATCAGCTGTCCTCATGATGACCGAAGAAAAGGCCGGCCAGCTCGGCCTTCGCGCACGTGCTCGCATTGTCGACACTTGCCTCGTAGGTGTTGATCCGGTACTCATGCTTACTGGTCCGATTGATGCAACCCAGCGTTTGCTGCAGCGCAACAACTTGAAGATCTCCGACATCGACGTGTTCGAGATCAACGAGGCGTTTGCGTCTGTTGTTCTTGCGTGGGCAAAGGAAGTCGGAGCAGACCTCGACCGCACCAACCCAAATGGTGGTGCAATCGCTCTTGGTCACCCACTCGGCGCAACCGGTGCGTTCCTCATCACCAAGGCTCTCAATGAACTCGAGCGCACAGGCGGTCGTTACGGCATCATCTCGATGTGCTGTGGTGGCGGTCTCGGCACAGGAACACTCATCGAGCGTCTCTAAAAGAACGGAGCGCATCACGCGCTGTTTACTCCTTATCGCGACCGCTTGTGTTGTGGTGTCATCGTGTGCTTCGGCCGCGATACAGCCCGATGCAAGCGGTCGTGTGCATGGCACGGTCACTCACGTCACCGATGGTGACACCGTCACGATCAACATTGCAGGTCGTACAGAAATCATCCGTCTGATTGGTGTTGACACGCCTGAAACCAAGCACCCAACAAAACCAGTTGGCTGTTTCGGACCCGAAGCATCGGCACACACCACGGCATTGCTGCCAAAAGGTACGGATGTCTACATCGTGCGCGACGTGGAAGCCCGCGACAAATACCGACGCCTGCTTGCTTACGTGTACCGCACTGCAGACAATTTGTTCGTGAATCGCGAACTGTTGGCCGGTGGATGGGGAATTCCATTGTCCATTGCACCGAACACCGCATACGAAACAGACTTCGCAGCCGCATCTTTTTCAGCACAGGAATCACGCATCGGGCTGTGGGCACGTTGTCGCGGATAAGGTTCTCCCATGACCGACAGTCGCACACTGGCCTCCCGATTGGGGTATGCAGACGATGCACGCCTTGTGATCATCTCGTGTGACGACCTTGGTTCCTGTCATGGCGCCACCGAAGGTGTGTATGCAGCAATTCGCGACGGCGTCGCCACATGTGCATCGATCATGGTGCCGGCACCATGGGCGCGTTATGCAGCAGATCAATACCGTGGCGAAGACATCGGTGTGCACCTCACACTGAATGCCGAGCACCCGTTGTATCGCTGGGGTCCGCTGACCCATGCTCCGACATTGCTGTCCGGCGAAGGTGGTTTCCCTCGTTCGGTCGATGATCTGTGGGAACACGCAGATTCCACCGAAGTTTTGCGCGAGTGCCGCGCCCAGATCGAACGCGCGCTTGCATGGGGCATCGATGTCACCCATCTGGCACCGCACCTCACATCAATCACGTTGCGCCCCGAATTTTTCGATGTGTATCTCGAATTGGCCTTCGAATTCAAACTGCCGATTCGCTTGCCTTCGACAATCTCGGCATCAAGTGCAGGTTTCCCGTTCCGGCAGCTTGCTGCCGACGAAGGAATCGTGTTCCCCGATCATTTCGATCATGACTGGCGCACCGGCAGCCGCGAACGGGTGCTCAATGCTCTTGCCAGTCTTGAGCCTGGCGTTACCGAGATTCACGTGCAACCAGCAATTGATACGCCCGAAGTACGCGCCCTCGGCGATGTTGCCGCAGGCTGGATCGATGATCTTGCATTTGCCACCAGCGACGAGTTGCGCAACGCCGTTGCAAGCAGTGGCGCGACGCTGATTGGTTATCGCGAACTCAGGGACGCAATGCGAGCCGGCTGATCGCTGCTTGCGCCTCGCCACTCCACAACGATTCGAACAACGCCCGAGTATTTCCCTCGGCCTTTAAC
>JBEAXB010000144.1:0-3684 GCA_041160045.1 Actinomycetota bacterium | reverse complement strand
CTCCGGTGGCACACGATGCCGCGCTGACAGACGGGGAAGCAACAAAGAGAGAACTGAGAATGGCAAGTGAAAGAGCGAGACGTTTCATACAACCGTTTTATACCTCTTTGAGCTCGTGCAAACGTCGGGACTCCACTTGGGTATTAATTCGTCGCTAGTGACGGTGCGCGCGAGCCGATTCGATGAGTGCATCGAAAATCTGGGGAGACGTAGCGACAACTGGGCTGCGCCGCTCGGATGGATCAACCACCAAGAGGTCACGCCCATCGACTTCGCCCACAACAGCGCCCGCTTCCTGACAAATCAGAACAGCGGCAAGGTAATCCCACACTCCGTGATCGTGATAATCGACGTAGCCATCGAGACTGCCACTTGCGACGAGCGAGATGTCGAGCGCTGCTGCCCCCAGTGTGCGGAACTGCCACCAGCCATGTGGCGAGGGTGGTATTCCATTGGTGCCAATGACTGCGCTTGCTGGCGCCACGGCTGACGTGAGCCGAATGGGAACGCCATCTCTGTTTGCACCACTGCCGCGCGTTGCAGAGAAACGTGTTTCACTGCCGGATTGCTCGGCGACAAGAGCCGCACGAAGACCATCTTTGTCGACGATGCAGATCGATGTTGCGAACCATGGGATGCCTTTGCTTGCATTGGTAGACCCATCGATGGGGTCGACGATTGCGAGCAATCGATTTGTGGTGATCGGCCATTCGAATTCCGACACACCACTTTCTTCGGACAACACATCGAAGCCGGCTGCTTGCAAAAGATCGACAATCACATCATCGACCACGACGTCGGCAGAGTACTGACCTTCTCTGTCACCAGACATTGACCAGTCGGCAATCTCGTCCAATGTGTCAGCAGCAGCATCGGCGACATCGTGGAGAAATCCCATCAGTTCGCGGTCGTCGGAGTCGTAATCGAAATGGGGCACCTCTGAACGGTAGTGTCCGTACGTGGCCGTGATTGATATAGCTGGATTCGTGACCGACCTGAAGAGCCATGCCGTGGACCACGGGTTTCATGTGCACGACGAGCGTCACTTCGTCGAGACCTATTCGCTTCGCCAGTTATGGGAAGTTGATCTGCATCCTGAAGAGGCATGCCATGGCCCCATCGACCTGCATGTGAGCCTTGAGATCGACCCTCGCACGCTGTTGAACTTTGAAGACCTTGTACTCGCGATGGATGACCCCGATGATGAGCCACCAGCAGGCTTCACGTTCCCGCTTGTGTTCACATGGACCTTTCCCCCACTCACCCGGCCACCAGACCTCCTGGTGCTTGCCACAGAGGTTGCAGGCCTCGGTGGGATGGAATTGCCTCTCGAAGTTTCGGCAATCGACTCGTTTCATCAGGTGACCGATGCTCCCGAGCGCAGCCTCACGGTCATTAGTCGAGTTCCGGTGTCGCTCAGCAATGTCTATAAGGGTGATAACGACCCGGTGTGTGCCGTGCTCGACAGATGTCGCGACGTGAGCCTTAATCTGCTTGAGCGCGTGCCGATGTGGATTGACCAGGACTAGAGCTGAACTAGCGTGCCACGAGAGACACTCGGGCGCACAGGCCGCTCGTGCCATCTGGCCGAGCCAGCACTTCAGCAGTTCCGCCGCTCGCTACTGCCAACTGGCGAACGATGGCGAGGCCTAGACCAGTTCCCGGAGAGTTTTCCTTCTTCGGTCCGCGCCAGAAACGTTCGAACGCACGACTGCGTTGATCTTCGGATAATCCTGGACCTTCGTCGATGACGTCGATGAGGACATGGCCAGATTCTTTGTGCACATGAATTGTGATTGATGTTTTCTCGGGTGCTGCAGTGAGGGCGTTGTCGATGAAGTTGTCGACAATTTGTTCGAGTGCACCTTCGAGTACTGCACATGGCGCAACTTCAACTCCTGTGGCCAGGAGCGAAATATTCTTCTCGCTCGCCAATGGTTCCCACATGGAAATTCGGTTGCGAACAATTTCTCCGGCATCAACGGTGACTGTTGTGGTGCTGCCACCCTCGATACGGGAAAGGGCCAGCAACTGCTCGACCATCTCCTGCAGTCTGTCTGCTTCAGATCGCGAGGCCTCGAGAGCTTCAGCGAGCTGGCTGTTGTCATCACCAATTGCATCCTGTGCCTGTTCAAGCCGCAATCGCAGCGCTGTGAGCGGGGTGCGCAATTGATGGGAAACGGAACCTGCGAATTGACGCTGGTTCTCAATCATGAGCCCGATGCGTCCGGCCATCGCATTGAACGAGCGTGACAGTTCTCGCACTTCGGGTGGACCGGTGGTGTCATCTGCACGAACACTGAAATCACCTTCGGCGAGGCTTTCAGTACGTCGAGTGAGCCTGCTGATGGGTCGCGCAATGGTGAGAGCAAGCGGAATGGCAACGCCAACGGCGGCCAACAACGTGAAGATGCCTGCGATAAGAGTTCCGAGAATACGATCACGCACTGCCTGATCGATGCGGGATTTCGGATTCGACAAGCGCACGGCTCCGAGCACTTCATCGCCAAGAAGAACAGGAACCGCGACAAAGACGAGACCTTCACCAAGCGTGACAGAGTCGCGTTCACCGACGGAAGGAACGCCGGTGAGTGCCCCTGCCACTTCCGGACGATTCGCAAAACTTGTTCCGATGACGATGGTGGAATCATTCGACGCGACCACTTGACCGACAGAGTTTGTAACAACAACACGCACATCGCTGTCTGGGTTGAATTCATCGACATACGGCTGCAAAGAAGGAAGCACTGCCCCTTCGGTTGTATTCAGTGTTTCTTTCGCATGGCCGGCAAGGATGAACGCATCACGCTCAAGAGCCGTGACCAACCTGTCGCGTTCGACACTTGCGACGAACGATGCCAAAGGAACGCCGAAGACCACCAGGATCAGTGCAGCAACGGTGACCAGTGCCCCGACAAGGCGTATCTTCACACAGGCACTTCCACGAACTTGAAACCGACGCCACGCACGGACTGAATCCAGTCGGGGCTGCCGAGCTTCTTGCGAATCGATGCAATGTGAGCATCAAGTGTCTTTGTTGTGCCGTACCAGTTGGTGTCCCACACGTGTTCCAGAATGTCATTACGACGAAATACGACACCGGGTTCGGACGACAAGTACGCAAGCAAATCAAACTCTTTGGCGGTGAGAGCGACTTCGACACCGTCAAGGGTTGCTGCGCGTGTTCGCTCATCAACTACGACACGCGAATCTGATTCGGGTGCAACAACTGTGTGTGAGTCGACTCCTCGGCGAACAACTGCTCGAATGCGTGCGACCAACTCACGTTGACTGAATGGTTTCACTACGTAGTCATCGGCACCGAGTTCTAAACCGAGGACACGATCAAGTTCGTCTCCGCGTGCGCTCACGATGATGATGGGAACAGCAGAAGTTTCTCGAATGATCTTGGATGCATCGAGCCCATCCATGTCGGGTAATCCGAGATCCATCAGGACGACGTCTGGAGTTTCAGCAGATACTGCATCAATTGCACCTTGAGCTGTGGCTACATGCTCAATTGTCATGCCGGCATTGGAAAGTGATGCAATCACTGACTGTGCGATAGATGCATCATCTTCAACGAGCAGCACTTTCATGGCTCTATTGTGCCCCGTAGGCGGACCTTCCCTGTGCTTCCTAGGCGATACCGAATCAATTTGGATGAATCTTGGATAAGACCAC
>JBEAXB010000297.1:0-2709 GCA_041160045.1 Actinomycetota bacterium | reverse complement strand
GAGCCGACATGTGTCTCGATGGTGGTCATTTTCGGATGGTCTCCCAAGACCCCCATTGGATCGGTTTGATCCTCGGGGATGTATACGCCTAGATGTAACGGCTCAAGACTACCCATCGGGTCACCGCCGAAGGTAAATCCTCGTACTGCAAAGTTCGTGCGATTGCGCTTTTTAGCGAAGGAGGACGTCGACCGTGAGGGCGACGAAAAGTACTGAGATGTACGAGATCGAAAAAGAGAACAACTTCATGGCCGCACCTGGGCTCGATGATTTACCTAGTGCGATTGTGCCCCAGAGGAATGCTCCTCCGAGAACAGCGGCCGAAATGCCATAAATCCAGCCCATGTCAGCCACGGGGACAATGACCAGGCTGCAAATGGTGAGTGCGATTGTGTATCGCACCATGGATGCGATGACCCTTTCATGGGATTCGACCACGGGAAGCATGGGAACACCGGCCGCCTTGTAGTCATCGCTGTGGCGGATGGCCAGAGCCCAAAAATGGGGCGGAGTCCACAAAAAGATGACGGTAAAGAGAAGCCACGGGGTCCAGCCCAGAGAATTCGTGACGGCTGCCCAGCCAACAAGAACCGGAACTGCCCCAGCAGCGCCACCGATCACGATGTTCTGCTTGCTCGTGCGCTTGAGCCACAACGAATAGACAAAGACGTAAAACAACGTGGCACACAGCGCCAAAATGCCCGATAAAAGGTTGGCGCCGGCCCACAGGACGAAAAAAGCGATGATTTCGAGAGAAATGGCGAAAATTAGTGCGTTTCGTGGCGCAATCAACCCAGTGACGAGGGGTCGCATCTTCGTGCGCTCCATCAAGGCATCGATATCGCGGTCGATGTACATATTGATCGCATTGGCTCCGCCGGCGGCCAACGTTCCACCCACCAAGGTGACAATCATCAACCACACACCTGGCCATGCACCATTGGCAACAACCATCGTGGGGATGGTGGTGATGAGCAAAAGCTCAATAATGCGGGGCTTTGTGAGGGCGATCGACCTGATTCATGGCCTCCGCGACGCGTCAGACGCGAGGGAACGATGGGGCGAACATTGAGTGGCACGGCTACTCATCGTATGGGGGGCAAGCAACAACGACCAATCGGCGACAGAATGAATATGTGCCTTTCACCACTCCCTCGGCAAACCAACAGGTTGAGACAGCAGAGCCCTCTGTTGACATTCAGACCGACGAGGTCGTCGATCTTTCGTTGCCATGGATTGTTTTGGTGTGGAACGACCCCATCAATCTCATGTCGTATGTGTCTTTCGTGCTGCAAAAGCTCTTCGGTTATCCAAAGGAAAAAGCCGATTCATTGATGATGGACGTGCACGAAAAGGGTCGGGCCGTGGTCTCAAACGGGTCCCGAGAGCGTGCAGAACTTGATGTTTTTCGCCTTCACGAACACGGCCTCTGGGCCACCATGCAGCAGGACAAATGAGACTGCGCAAGCAAAAGGGGCCAGTCGTTGCCAATGGTGATGGCTCCTTTTCCATCTCGCTGACCGCCGATGAGCGGGAAACACTGCTCGGATTCGTCGATCAACTTGCAACAATTTTGTTGTCAGGCCCAGACGATGCCCGTCTTCGCCGCCTGTATCCGACCGCGTATCACAATGATCCCGAGCACGACGCCGAGTATCAGGGCTACATGCGAGATGAGTTATCTCAGTCGCGGATGGCCTCCATTGCTGTTGTACAAGAGGTTTTGGCATCAGAAATCCCCATCACCGAATCTCAACTGCACGCCTTCATGACCGTGCTCAACAATCTGCGTTTGGTGCTTGGCACGTTGCTCGATGTGGGCGAAGACGACGATGAGCCAGACGAGGACGATCCGGCCTTTGGGCAGTGGCAGTTGTACAGCTATTTGGGCTGGTTGCTCGAATGGACCGTTTCTGCTCTCACCGAATAGGGGTAAACGGTTTTTAGGGCGTATTGTTAACTACCTCCTGATAGCGTCATATTGCTCTCAACCGGAGTCGTCCAAGCCCCCATCGTCTAGTGGCCTAGGACACCACCCTTTCAAGGTGGCGGCACGGGTTCGAATCCCGTTGGGGGTGCAAAATAGACCTGTGGTCACACACAAGGTCCCGTGGTGAAGCTGGAGTTCAGCTGGAGTTCACGCCGGCCTGTCAAGCCGGAGGTCGCGGGTTCGAGTCCCGTCGGGACCGCCATTATTGGCGGTATTTTCCGTCAATAAGACGGTGGTGCAAACCACCGTCAGATTCGGCTTAGGCCGAATCGCCAATGGTCGAGTAGCTCAGTTGGCAGAGCACACGCCTGAAAAGCGTGGGGTCACCGGATCGACGCCGGTCTCGACCACCATTTGATTTCTATCGAGCGCTACAAATCGTTGCGCAGACGCACCAGTGCTTCTTGAGCCACTGTTGCCACATGTGTGCCGTCCTCGGCAAACACGTATCCGAAACTCACACCCCTGTTCGAGGTGTACGAGTGACAGTTCATTTCGAACAAATGCCATTGACTCGCGTCGACATCGCGATGGAACCAGATCGTATGGTCGAGGCTCGCTGAGAAAAATGCGTCAAACCCATTGAAGTGTTTTGCCAATTCAGGAACAGCAAGCACGACTGAGGCTGTCGGAAGATCATCTGACAAATATGCAAGCGCACAACGATTGAGCAACTGATCACTCCCGAAATTTTCTTTTGTTCGGTACCACGTCATGAT
>JBEAXB010000143.1:0-3706 GCA_041160045.1 Actinomycetota bacterium | reverse complement strand
GACAGAGTGACGAAGTTATTCACCGTATTCGGGGTGTTCTTCATGTCGAGGGCGACAACAACGGTGCCTTCAGAGGTATCGAAGGTGGCTGTGTAGGCCTTTGCCTCGTCGATGCACATGGTGGGGGCCTTGGCAAAGATGGTGGTGCGCTTTTCGCTGCCATCGGTCTTTGGACATGGGGTCTCGCCGGTGATGGTCTCGCCAGGCAAAGTGGCAATGGTCTCGGGAATGGTGGAGGCCACGAGTTCGATGACATCGTTCGAGTCGTTGACCACAAAATTCGAAATACCGAACAAAACCGCGATGATTGCAGGAATTCCCAATCCGAAGATCAGGCCGCGATTACGCACCTTGGTCATTTTTTGCTTACGGATGCGCTCTTTGCGGGCGCGATCCCTGTTTGCTTTTTGACGAGTTCTTTTATCTGTTCCCACGAAGAAGGCAGGTTAGTGGCACACGGGTAACCTTGGTAATCGGTGGCACTGATTGTTCAAAAATACGGGGGCACGTCGGTGGCCGACCCAGACCGCATCAAGTCTGTGGCCGACCATGTGGCGTTTACAAAGAGGCATGGCAACGACGTTGTCGTCATTGTTTCCGCCATGGGCAAGACCACGGACAACCTTTTGTCGCTTGCCAATCAGGTCTCCTCGGTCCATCCGGGTCGAGAAATGGACATGCTGCTCACCACGGGTGAGCGAATCTCGGCTTCCCTTGTGTGCATGGCCCTTGCTGGCCTCGGGGTCGATGCCGTCAGTTTCACGGGCTCACAGGCCGGAATCATCACCGACACGGTTCATACCAAGGCAAAAATCGCCGAGATCAAGGGTGACCGCGTCCGCACTGCCCTCGCTGAAGGCAAGGTTGTTGTCATCGCCGGCTTCCAGGGAGTCTCCACCGACAACGAAATCACCACTCTTGGTCGTGGCGGCAGTGACACCACAGCCGTCGCCGTTGCTGCTGCGCTGAATGCAGATGTCTGCGAGATCTACACGGATGTCACCGGAGTGTTCACCGCAGACCCACGCATTGTTCCGCAAGCTCGCAAACTCGTGCACCTTCAATTCGAAGAGATGCTCGAGATGGCTGGCGTCGGAAGCAAGGTTCTTGCTCTGCGATCAGTCGAATTCGCCCGTAATCACAATGTTCCTATTCATGTGCGTTCCAGTTTCACTTGGGAACATGGCACATGGGTGAGCGATCAAAAATCACAAGGAGACAGCTCGATGGAAGAGCCAATTATTTCTGGTGTGGTGCATGACGCCAGCGAATCAAAGGTCACCGTTGTTGGTGTGCCCGATCGCCCCGGCATCTCTGCTGCATTGTTCGAAAGTCTGGCAAACGCCAATATCAACGTCGACATGATCGTGCAAAACACATCAAAGGCTGGTCTCACCGATATTTCGTTCACCATGCCAAAGGCCGATATGAAAGTGGCCGAAGACATCGTGTCGCGCGTTGCAACTGAAATCGGAGCAAACGGCGTCACTCACGACTCTGAGATTGCCAAGATCTCCTTGGTCGGAGCCGGCATGAAGACAAGTCCTGGCGTTGCAGCCAAGATGTTCCGCGTTCTTGCCGATAACAACGTCAATATCCACATGATCTCCACGAGCACCATCCGTGTTTCCGTTGTGGTGTCGGTTGCCGACATGGAATTGGCTGTTCGTTCGTTGCACACAGCTTTCGGCCTCGACTCGGGAACTGCGTATTCGGCACCATTGCCCGAACGCAAGTAGACCGCCTGCAATACTCGATACATGACATCACGCCGTCGACAACTGATTCCTTGGCGTGCCGCAGGTACTCGAGCCGAAATGCGTCGCAACGCCGACGAGGTCGTTCGCGATACGGGATGGGTCTTCAATAACCAGACTGGCTCCACGCTGACGCTTGAAGAGTTCGTTCAGACCGGCGATGCCGAAACCGACATCTACCTTGATCGCCTCGGATGGAACGACATTGCAGCCACCTCCTCGGTCCTCGAAATTGGTTCGGGTATTGGCCGTATGACATCTGCCTTGTCGCGCAAGTTCGAATCAACAGTTGCCACCGATGTCGATGCGGCATTCCTCGAACGATGCCGTGAAACAGTGTCGCGATTCGGTCGTGTCGGCTCATTTCGCACGGTGCACATTGCCGATGGCAGCTCCATCAATGTGGGCGATTCTTCAATAGATGCAGTCTTTTCCTACATCACATTGCAGCACTGCAAGGCTAGTGATGCATTGCGTCTCACCAGCGAAGCATTCCGCGTGGTCAAGCCCGGCGGATACGTTGCGCTCAACTACCGCACCTGGGTCGGTGCCGATGGTCTGCTTGTGCCCGCCGGCATCATCATGCGTCAGTTGTGGCGAATACCGGTTGTCGGGCCTCGCTTGTCGCAATGGCGCTGGTCTACTCGCTTGGGCTGGCAGGCAAATCGCCTCGACCCTCGTCGAGTCCTTGCTCTCCTCGAAGCATCACATGTCGAACTCGACGAAATCACGATTCTCCACCACCCCGGCCGGCCACAGCGTGGCGTTACATACATGGGTGAGCCCGTGATTCAGCGCGATCTCGATGTTGCCAATAAAAGTCATTGGTGGCTGGTCGCGCGCTGCCGTTAGCCTCAACAACCATGCGTGTAGGTGTAGTCGGAGCAACAGGTCAAGTCGGAAGCGTCATGCGCACCCTTCTTGCCGAACGTCAATTTCCCATCACAGAGCTGCGGTTCTTTGCCTCAGCCCGTTCGGCGGGCACAAAGTTGCCGTGGGCTGGCGGCGAAATCACAGTGGAAGATGCAGCACTTGCCGACCCCACGGGCCTCGACATCGCACTCTTTTCATCGGGCGCCACATCATCTCGTGAACTCGCTCCGCGCTTTGCGGCAGCCGGTGTTGTTGTCATCGATAACTCAAGTGCGTTTCGCATGGATGTCGATGTTCCACTGATTGTCAGCGAAGTGAATGGTCACCTCGCACACAACACTCCAAAGGGAATCATCGCGAACCCGAACTGCACCACGATGGCAGCGATGCCTGTGTTGAAGCCGTTGCACGATGAAGCTGGTCTGATCAAGTTGATTGCAAGCACGTATCAAGCAGTGAGCGGTGCAGGCCTTGCCGGTGTCGACGAACTTGATTCACAGGCACGCGCGATGTACGACAAGGCAGCAGGTCTCACATTCGATGGCAATGCAGTTGCAGCGCCGGCTCCGAAAAAGTTTGCCCGCCCCATCGCCTACAATGTTCTTCCTTTTGCCGGTTCACTCGTGGATGATGGCGAAGGCGAAACCGACGAAGAAAAGAAGTTGCGCTTTGAGAGCCGCAAGATTCTCGAAATCCCCGAACTGCTTGTTTCGGGGACATGTGTCAGAGTGCCTGTATTTACTGGCCATTCGATGTCTATCAATGTCGAGTTCGCGCGCTCAATTACTGCTGCCCGTGCCAATGAAATTCTGGCGAATGCGCAAGGAGTTGAACTCGTTGATATTCCGACGCCACTACTCGCTGCAGGCAAGGACCCAAGTTTCGTAGGTCGTGTACGCCAAGATCAGACTGTTGCCGACAACCGCGGACTTGCATTGTTCTTGTCGAATGACAACTTGCGCAAAGGTGCCGCGCTTAACGCGGTACAAATCGCCGAACTACTGATTAAGTAATTCGGCTGCCGACTCGGCGCCGGCTTCTTCAGCGACTGACGCTTCTGTGACGGCCTCTTCAAC
>JBEAXB010000142.1:0-3706 GCA_041160045.1 Actinomycetota bacterium | reverse complement strand
TAAAGGAACTGCCTTACATGAAGCAATCGAAAATTACTATAACAACAAAAGTCATAATTCAAGTACCAAAGAATTTAGCCATTTCCTTTCATTCAAACAGAGGTATAACGGGATGACACCTTACAGGTCTGAATGGAGAATATCCTAGAGGAAGACCAGATAATTTGGTTCCATATATAACACAAACTGCCGCAGGTATTTTGCAAAAATTAACGGTTTTTGGCAAGCAGGTATTGATTATTGGACAATTATTGACACTGGCTCGACTGACGGAACTCCCTACATGGTGCGCGATGCGCTTCGGGGAATTCCAGGGATTGTGTACGACAGGCCATGGGTGGACTTTGGGCACAACCGTTCCGAACTCATGCAACTTGCACGAGGAACAGCGGAACAGCTGATTCTTCTCGACGCAGACATGGTCGTCGAGTGGAACGACGAGTCGCTGGCCTCGATTGATTTCGATGCAGACATCAATGAAGTCAAAGTGCTCGGTGACCTTGAGTACTGGATGCCGTACATCGTGCGCGGCGACCATGAATGGACGTTTCGTGGAGCCACACATGAGTATCTCGATGGTGACTTTGAAAAACGAGTTCATCGCACATCAAATATCAATTTTCGACATATTGGCGATGGTGGATCCAAGAGCGACAAATTCACCCGCGACGAAGTGCTACTGAAAAGGCAAATCGCTTTGGAGCCGGATTCTCCGCGGTGGATCTTCTATCTGGCACAGACACGGATGAGTCTCGGTGATGGCGAAGGAGCGATTGCAGCTTTTCGTCGGCGAACCGAAATGGGTGGCTGGGATGAAGAGATTTTTTGGTCGCTTCTCCAGATCGGTGAAATTCTCGATGCACGTGGTGATTGGCCTGAGGCATCGATCGCATTCATTGCGGCATGGGAGTACAGGCCCAGTCGGGCAGAGCCATTGATGGCGTTGGCGGCTGGGTTTCGGGCGCGACACATGTATGCAACTGCCCGAATGTATGCCGAGCAGGGAATGAGGTTGCCCGTTCCTGATGACAAATTGTTCCTGCGCAGATGGGTGTACGAGTGGGGGCTTGCGTTTGAATTCTCGGTGTCCACGTGGTGGTTGGGCGACGACGAGGTTGCATTCCCAATGTGGGAAGAGTTGTTGAGCCGTAGCGACATCAGTGCGACGTATCGTGCGGCCATCGAATCAAATCTTGGGCTGAAGGAATCCCGCTAGCCGTCGCTATTTGACGGTGACCTGGTCAGACCTTTTCAAGAAAGATCAGCGGAATTTCGCGATCTGTTTTTGATTGATATCCGCCGTAGTTGGCGTACTTGCTCACGATGGAGGGCCACAACGTGTCACGTTCTGTTTGCGTAGCGATGCGGGCGCGGCGTTCGTGCTTTGGTTGATCCTGAGTTTCGATCCACACTGCGGGATTATCACGAAGGTTCACGAACCACGCTGGATGATGATCATCGCCACCACGAGATGCCACGACAACGAAAGCGTCGCCATCTTGCACGGGGGAGGTGAGCATGATTTCGCGAGGCTGACCAGATTTGCGGCCAGTCGTGGTGAGTTTGAGGACGGGCATGTTGCCTGCGTTCCAACCCTTTTTGCCACCTGAAACGGTGAGGATGGTTTTATGAACGAAGTTCATGGATTTGAGGACAAAATCGCTTGGCACTCGCGAAACAGTAGTCCTTTTCTGATGTGACTGGTGTCTCTCACCTAAGAGCGCGGAAAGGTTGCCAAGTACAATTGATTTCCGCATGTTGAAAAACCTCCTGTCGTCTGTTCTTGCCAAATACAAGGGTCTCATCTGGATTGTTGTCATCTTGCAGGCTGTTCAGGCAATAGCTGGGCTGTACCTGCCCACCTTGAATGCCGACATCATCAACAATGGCGTGGTCAAAAATGATGTCGGGTACATCTGGCGAATGGGCGGCGTCATGTTGGTCGTCACCTTCCTCCAGGTGATCTTTTCGATCACGGCGGTGTATTTCGGAGCAAAGATTGCCATGGGCTTTGGTCGCGATGTGCGGCGCAGTCTGTTTCATCAGGTCAACGATTTTTCTTCGCGTGAAGTGGCTCAGTTCGGTGCACCATCACTGATCACCCGCATCACGAACGATGTGCAGCAGGTTCAGATGCTTGTGCTGATGACGTTCACCCTGATTTTGGGTGCTCCTTTCACTGCAATCGGCGGAATCTTCCTCGCGATGCATCAAGACCTCGGGCTCTCGCGCATTCTGATGATTGCCATTCCAATTCTCACCGTGATGCTTGGCCTCATTATTCGAAGCATGGTGCCCACGTTTCGCCGCATGCAAGAGCGCATCGATCGCATCAATGTGATTCTGCGCGAACAACTCACCGGAATCCGCATCGTGCGCGCATTCGTGCGCGAGCCTGAAGAGATGGCGCGTTTCAGCGATGCCAATGCGGCTGTTACCCAGACCGCTCTCACGGGCGGCCGTCTGCAGGCTCTGATGTTTCCTACCGCAACATTGGTCATCAACATCTCGAGCGTTGCAGTGGTGTGGTTTGGTTCTGATCGAATCAGTGAAGGCCTGATGAAGCCCGGAGCCATGATTGCGTTCCTCACCTATCTCACCCAGATTCTGATGTCGGTCATGATGACCACATGGATGGCTGCGTTGTTGCCACGTGCCTCTGTGAGCGCCGAGCGAATCCAAGAAGTTCTCAACACCCCAACATCTGTGGTGATTGCCGACAACCCAGTGACCGAACTGGCCCAAACTGCTGTGCTGCAATTCGAATCCGTCGGGTTCCATTATCCGGGAGCCGAACAGCCGGTCTTGAAAGATGTGTCATTCACCGTGCGCGCGGGTCAGACACTTGCAGTGATTGGCAGCACTGGCTCCGGCAAGACAACTCTTATCAACCTCGTGCCGCGTTTGTTCGATGCAACAGAGGGCGTCGTGTCGCTCGATGGTGCCGATGTGCGCACCTTGGCGCCAGAAGCACTGTGGTCTCGGGTGGGCATCGTTCCGCAGAAGCCGTATCTCTTTTCGGGAACAGTGGCGAGCAACCTCACATATGGCAAGGAAGATGCCACCGAGGAAGAGATGTGGACCGCATTGCGCACTGCGCAGGCCGAAGATTTCGTGCGAGCAATGCCAGGCGGATTGCAGGCAACGATTGCCCAGGGCGGAAGCAATGTGTCTGGCGGACAGCGCCAGCGTCTCGCGATTGCTCGTGCTCTGATTCGCCAGCCAGAGATCTATTTGTTCGACGATTCCTTCTCGGCCCTCGACCTTGCTACCGATGCGCGTTTGCGTGCAGCCCTTGCCCCGTCTGTTCAAAACGCGGTGGTGCTCGTTGTTGCCCAGCGGGTCTCCACGATTCGTGATGCAGATCAGATTCTTGTTCTTGAAGACGGAGAGTGTGTCGGCATCGGAACGCACGACGAACTGTTGAACTCATGCCCCACGTATTTGGAAATTGTTGACTCCCAAGCTGCAGTGAACGAGGAAATCTGATGTCTGACAAAGTCGATTCAACTGAAGACGAACAAAAGCCGGCCAGTCTGCCCGGCTCGGAATTGCGCAACAGCCGCATGAGCACTGTCGGCATGCCGGTCGAGAAATCTGAAAATTTTGCAGATACTTCGCGCCGTCTCCTTCGTTTGATGTCTGGAGAAAAATTCCTTGTCGTCATCATCATGTTGATGGCAATTGTCAGCGTTGCGCTCGTTGT
>JBEAXB010000141.1:0-5518 GCA_041160045.1 Actinomycetota bacterium | reverse complement strand
GTTGTTGTCGTAGTCGTCGTTGGGGTTTTGGCTGCTGGTGCGACTGTTGTCGCGGGAGCGACGGTTGTCGTCGTCGGTGCCACCGTCGTTGTTGTGGTTGTGGGTGTGGGTGTGGTTGTTGTCGGGGTTGTTGTCGTTGTCGTTGTCGTCGGAGCGACAGTCGTGGTTGTAGTCGTGGTGGTGGTGGTCGTAGTGGTTGGAACAACAGTGTCGTACGCAATACTCAACGCCGCACTTGCAGTATTTCCATTCGCGGAAGCATCAGTGAACGCTCCCGCACCAACCGAGATCGATGCGGTACCTGACGCACTAGATGTTGGTGTAAACGTGGCCGTGTACGTGGTGCCTGAACCGCTGAAGCCTGACAACGTCCCACCAGAAACTGTCACATCACCAACCAGAAAATCAGTAGCAGCATCAGACAATGTGAATGTCAACACTTCGGTGCCGCCTACACCCAATGAACCCGAACCACTTCGGGCGATGGAAACAGTCGGCACAACTGTGTCGTAAGCGATGCTCAGGGCAGCGCTTGCAGTGTTGCCGTTAGGAACAACATCGGTGAACATTCCCGCACCAACCGAGATTGATGCGGTACCTGACGAACTCGATGTCGGTGTAAATGTCGCTGTGTATGTGGTGCCTGAACCACTGAAGCCTGACAATGCCCCACCCGAAACAGTGACATCGGCGGACAAGAAGTTCGAGGCCGATTCAGACAACGTGAACGTCAAGACATCGGTGCTGCCTACACCCAACGAACCCGAACCACTTCGAGAAATCGAAACAGTTGGAGGTGTCGTATCTATTGTGACCGTCCCTGTTGATGCTGCAGAAATATTGCCCGCCGCATCCGCGGCACGAACCTTGTACGTGCCATCAGCAAGGCCGGTTACTGCAAGTGCAAAGTTGGAGTTGATTGTTGAAATTGAGACCGAATTCCACATGTTGTCAGCAGCACTGGTGATACTCCCCACGTCTGACACTGTCACCGAAGAGTGAACTAAATATGCAGTGCCCGTTTCGGTGCTCTGAACATTTACTGAACCAGAACTTCCCTTTGTTTGGGTTGTCACTGTGGCTGTTGGCGCAGATGTGTCGATTGTGATTGATGCACTAGTAAATGTTGCACTTGGATTCCACCTATTACCAGCACTGTCAGAAACGATGTTGTTCATAACTGGCAAGGATCCGCTTAGCCCGTTTCCAGTGACTTCCATTGAAATAGTCCCATCGGTGGTGCACACTATGGTGAATGTGATGGAGGTTCCAGCGGTTGCCTTCGGATACGGAGATCCACAGGTGGCTGTGCTTGTGTTTGATCTATAAACGTTCTGTTTCCCCCAATTGATTCTTTCGTTGAAGTTCGCCGTAATGGTGACCGTGCGTGATTTCGAAGGAGATGTGGAATAACTCCATGAACTGATGGTTGGTCGAGATTCGTCGACGGTTGGTGATACTTCCGCCGCTGTTCCAATCGTGAATTTACGAATCACGTTTGTCGATGCATCAACCACATAAACATTCCCGTTTGAGTCAATGGTTAGGTCCTGGTCAGATCGTGCAGCACCGAACAACGAACCACCAACGATTACTCGAGAGCAGACTCCTACACCGACAGACCCACAGTCGGAGGAAGAGTTGATGTCAGATCTTCGTTGTCTGCGCAGACTTCCCGCATCGTAGTCAATCCAGTAGAGGTTCTCGCCTGAGTCAGCGGCGAAGATTTGCCCATAACTATTATATCTTGTGCCCATTGAAGCGATTTCAGTAAATGTTTGCGAAGATGCAGAAGTGTCCACATTGAAATTGTCTTTTGCAATCAGCGTAGGTCGCGATGTAAGGATGACCGTTACACCAAGTCCTCTTGCGTCCGCCAGAATCGACCCGACGCCAGCAGCAGTGCGACATGTTGAACCTGCAGCACCACAAGGTGTGTACCTGGCAACTTGTCCCCTATTTCCTGAGTTGTTGCCGCTATCAGTTACCAAGTAGATGACGCCATTTTCATTTACTTGCATTTCCCCTGATGACGAGTTGAGTGCAACTCCAGACGATGACACAAGAGTCTCAACAACACCAGCCAGTGAAATGCGTCGGAACTTAAGATTTAGACCCTCATTGAGATACAAGTAACCATCACCGCCGTACACAAGATCGGAACATCCACTGATGCGCGCCGAAGTGCCCGTGCCGTCAGTTGAGGCTTGAGTGCCTTCGCCGACAAAGGTGGTAACAACCCCTGCTGGCGTCACTTTTCGGATGGTGAAGAAAGAAGTTGTTGACCCTGATGTTGCATTTGTGTCACAGAAATATAGGTTTCCATTCGGATCAGTTGTCAGGTTCATCGGTTTACTGACGCTTGCGGATGTTCCCGTTCCGTCTACACGTCCAGCGGTACCCGTGCCAACGAACACACTTAATTCATATCCAACCAAGGACGGAATCGAGTATTTGAATGGGCCTGGACCATTCGCATTGACTGCCCTCACTGCGACGAATACGCTTCTACCGGCATCAGCATCAGTCATTGCGTACGAGGCAGAAGTTGCACCTGGTATGTCATACCCGTCGCCTGCCCCCAACGTCGCAGAAAAGTTGGTCGTGACTTCATAGCGTTTCCACTGATAGGTGTACGACAACGGAGTTTGCGTGCAAGACATCGAGGAAACATCTGCGGTGTAGGTTGTTCCAACACGGAACCTGCCATCACTCATTCGACTTGGCGTGATGGCGGGAGCATTCGCGCAGAATGAAAGTGGGTTGACGATAAATCGCATCTTTGGACTGTTGGCGCCTTGAACAAATCCAGCAAATGACTCACCCGCCCCATTGACGATTGCGCCATTTTCTACTGAAAGAAAATAACTGGAACTGCCTCCCAAATCGTCGTAGGGATTGATTGTCAGAGTCTGGGTTCCCCAACCAGTGATCTCAGTAAGCCCAGGATCGTTTACATCCCATCCAACGGTGACCAACGTTCCAAGTACGTTCTCGATGCGGATATACCCGGTTCCCTTGTAGACATTTTCACTGAAGTTCAGAACAATGTTCCCATTGGTCTGAATTGACGCGTTCTCATTTGTATAGTTCGGCGTGGATGAAACAAGCATCGGTGCAGCGGCATGTGCAACCTCACTATTGAATACCAACGCCCCCAGGCAGAGAACCGACGTGGCAATGGCAATGCGAAAGGTGTGGAAATAATAGGGTATTGCGAAGCGGCGCATAAGTAGTAATGCTACTCAGTTAAGTAGTGTTACTACTTACATGCGCGGAAACCCTTATTTCTTAGGAGTATCTCCGAAAATCACTGCCATGATTCCCTCGATGGACACGTCGTTCCACTTCTTCTGCGACACAGGGCTGTCTCCCATTTCAATCAGGACTCGGCCCAGAATCTGGCCCATAAACCAGTAGACGGTTGCCGGCAGATCAATGTTCTTCCGGATCCAGCCCTTTTTCTGAAAGGGCAGCAACATTTCAGCAATGGCCATTGCCCCCTGCTTTTGAGCAAGAGCCAATGAAGCCGCCAACTCTGGACGGGCATAACCAGCGCCCAGCGCATTGAGACGTATTTGACGAAGATCCCATCGGTCTGTGTCAAAGTGCGTCAACAACTCTTTTCGAAGAGCCTTTCGCAAATCATCCGGATTTTTGCACTTTGCAAGCGACGAAGCCAACACAGAAGAGTCAATGAACTGGGTAGTGCGAAAACGATGCGTTTGTGCAGCTTCAACTAATCCATCACGACTACCGAAGTGTCGATACAACGTAGGAACAGTAACGCCTGCTTCAGCAGCAAGATCGTTAACACGAACCGCTGCTTCCCCACCATTATCGATGGCAGCAACCGCTAGATCCAAAATTCGCTGGCGAATGGAGCTCGTCGTAGACATGTCCCTACTGTATGCCGAATTATTCGATGCGCAAGCCAGAGATTGCACGGGCAATCACCAACTGCTGAATCTCTGAAGTGCCCTCAAAGATGGTGTGAATCTTTGCATCACGGTGCCAGCGCTCGACTGGGTATTCGCGGGTGTAGCCGTAGCCACCAAGAATTTGAATTGCTTCTTCGGTGACACGCACTGCGGTTTCCGATGCCTTGTACTTCGACATGGAGCCTTCGGCGTTCTGGAAGCCACCATTTTTTGACAACCACGATGCACGCCAGATGAGAAGACGTGATGCATCGATTTCGGTTGCCATGTTGGCCAACTTGAATGCGATTGCTTGGTTCATGATGATTGGCTTGCCGAATGCGACGCGCTCTTTTGCGTAGTCGAGTGCGAATTCGTATGCAGCGCGTGCGACACCAAGTGCTTGTGCGCCGACGGCTGGGCGAGTTGCTTCGAATGTCTTCATTGCAGGCTGTGCACCAGCGGAGTGGCCGCCTTCACGCGCGCGGGCAATCTTTGCATCGAGCTTTTCCTTGCCACCGAGAAGGCAACGACCAGGTACGCGAACATCATCAAGAACTACTTCGGATGTGTGTGATGCCTTGATGCCGTGCTTCTTGTACTTCTGACCCATGGAGAGGCCCTTTGTATTTGGTGGAATCACGAATGAAGCCTGACCGCGACCTTTGAGTTCGGGATCGACTGCTGCAACAACAACGTGAATGTTTGCAATGCCACCGTTGGTGATCCATGCCTTTGTTCCGTTGATGACCCATTCGTCATTTGCTTCGTCGTATACGGCGCGTGTGCGCAAGGATGAAACGTCGGAGCCTGCATCTGGTTCACTCACGCAGAATGCGCCGAGCTTCACATCGTCGGCAGTGCCGTAACACTGTGGAACCCATTCCATCATTTGTTCTGGTGTTCCGTTGCCAGCGATACCAGCGGCCGCAAGACCTGAACCCATGATGGCCATGCCGAGACCAGCATCGCCCCAGAACATTTCTTCGATGGCAACCGGCATGGTGAGACCAGTTGGGTCTCCCATTGCATTCATGAGGAAATCGAGACCGTACAAACCGATCTTTGCGGCTTCCTGAACGATCGGCCATGGGAACTCTTCACGCTCATCCCATTCATGTGCATTCGGACGCATGACGTCGACTGCGAATTGGTGGATCCAGTCTTTGATCTGGATTTGGTCGTCATTGAGGGAGAGGGAGAAATCAGCCATGCCCCCAACTTACCCGCGGGTAATACCCCTGCGTCAAATAATCAGGTGCGTTCTGAAAGCCGGTGCCTGTGGCCCCATGTGGGCGCACACATCTGTGGCGTCCATCACAGAAAGAGGCTATTTTGACATTTGAAGACAACGATATGCGGCGCCTGCAAGCCCGCTTACGCGAGATCATTGGCACCGAGGAGGCTGACATTCTCATGGAACGGCTACCACCATTTACATGGTCTGAGTTGACCACCAAGCAGGACATCGAAAAACTGCGCATGGACTTCAAGCACGAGCTTGAAAAGTTGCGCATGGACTTCAAGCACGAACTTGCTGAACAACGAATCAATACCAAACACGACATTGAGTTCAGTGCAATTGCGACACGAACTGA
>JBEAXB010000140.1:0-3742 GCA_041160045.1 Actinomycetota bacterium | reverse complement strand
AAACCACGATGCCTGGAGACGGGTCGATACATCGCGGTTGAGACGAGCGCATCCCAGCGTGAATCACATCCTGACGGAATCATTTCGACGCGCGAAATGCCTGATCGGATTGAACACGGAGTTGTTATTGCCAATGAACTGCTCGACAACCTCCCGTTCGAGTTGTGGGTATACGACGACGAGTGGCGCGAGGCCCACATCATTACGACACAAGAGACATTCTCTGAAATTCTTGTTCGAGGGGAGAAGCCACAGTTTCTTCCATCTCGCGTCCCCCACGGATCACGTGCACCGATACAAACAAGCGCGTCTCAGTGGTTGAAAAATTCGCTATCTGTTCTGCAGCACGGTTCAGTTCTTGTCTTTGATTACTGCACGCCGCTCACCGCCGAAGTGGCCTCGATGCCATGGCGGGAATGGCTGCGTACCTATGCGGGCCACGAGCGCGGTGTCCACTATCTGCGCAATCCCGGTGAACAGGACATCACAACTCAAGTCTTGGTGGACCAACTCGCAGCTGTCCGTGAACCCGATGCCGTGCGAACGCAAGCACAGTTCCTGCAGCGGTGGGGAATTGATGAGCTGGTGGAAGAGGGCAGACGATATTGGGAACAGAATGCCTCTGCACCGAACCTTGCAGCAATCAAAATGCGCAGCCGCATTACTGAATCAGAAGCATTGTGCGATGAAACCGGTCTCGGCAATTTCACCGTATTGGAATGGTCGAATCCCTGACGGGGGAGAACTAGGTTGGCATTGTGATCATCGTCGAACATCTGACCAAGTCATACGGATCCAAGAAAGCTGTCAATGATCTTTCATTCACGGTGTCACCTGGCAGGGTGACCGGTTTCCTCGGACCAAACGGCTCAGGCAAGAGCACCACAATGAGGTGCATGCTGGGGCTCGACAGTGCCGACAAGGGTTCCGTCACGTTTGATGGCGTGCGATACCAAGACATCACCCAACCTCTCACTCAGGTGGGTTCGTTGCTCGATGCGGGTGACGCCCACAAGGGAAGAACTGCTCGCAATCATCTTCGTTGGATTGCTATGACGCACGGGCTCTCCGTTGCGCGCGTCGACGAGGTGCTGCACAGAGTGGGCATGACCGATGCGGCCAAAACCAAGGTCGGGAAATTCTCTCTCGGAATGAGGCAACGACTCGGGCTTGCTGTTGCTCTTCTCGGTGATCCGAAAGTAATCATCCTCGACGAGCCAGCAAATGGTCTTGATCCCGAAGGTATTCGCTGGACCCGTGAAGTCATGAGGCATCTTGCTGACGAAGGCCGTTCGGTGCTTGTCAGCAGTCACCAGCTCGTTGAACTGTCGATGGTGGCAGATGATCTTGTTGTCATTGGACAAGGCACACTGATTTCGTCTGGTCCCATTGCCTCGTTCATGGATCAACATGCAAAGACCTGGGTTCGCGTTGTCTCCCCTCAGTTCAACGAATTATCGGCACTTGCAACCGCACAAGGCGCAACCGTTGAAATCACAAAAACTGGTGGTGACTTTCACGCCATCACCGCACACCAATTGGGTGACATTGCGGCCGCCCACGGGATTGTTCTTCATGAATTGTCTCCGCAAACCGGTTCACTCGAACAAGCATTTCTCGATGCCACCGATGCCTCTGTCGAATACCGCGGAGAGTCCGCTACGAATACATGGGATGCACCACAATCATGATTGGCGTACTACGTTCTGAATTATTCAAGATGCGCACGACTCGTGCCACAAAGATTGTTGTTGCATGCGCGATTATCGTGCCTGTTGCAATCAATATCTTGTCCTCGATGTTTGCCTTCAATGATGGCGTCTTTGGGGATTCCGTTGTTGCATACGTCGGATCAGCCTCGGCACTCATTGGTCTGCTCTTCGGTGTGGTCGGAGTGTTGTGTTCAACCCAGGAATATTCACAGGGAACAATCCGCATCACGCTGGTAGCGACCCCGAAGCGCTTCAGGGTATGGATTGCAAAAATGGTGACGGTAATCATCATTTCTGCAAGTTCTACTGTGATTTTGATTGCTGCTTGCCTTATACCAATGAAGTTCATCCTTGAACGGCGCAACATCACTTTTGAATTGATCGGTCCTGATATTCGCGTCATGCCTTCGATGGTTCTGTTGGTCTCGCTCTTGTCGATTCTTGGTCTCTCGCTTGGTCTCATTTTCAAGAGTTCGCCTGGGGCCATCTCTGCACTCTTGTTATGGCCCACGATTATCGAGGGGCTGGTCTTCGGGCTTCTGACACTCATCTTTGATGACGGAATCTTCAAGTGGGCACCCATTCAGAATGGGTTCCAATTGGTGTCGGCTACTCGCTCCACTGAAGATCACACGTGGTTGGTGTCGCTTGCATATTTCAGCGGTTTTGTTGCTTTTTTCGCAGTTCTCGGTGCGTGGCTATTCTCGCGACGTGACGCCTAGGAAAGTTGTTTGTCAGGGCGGCTAGTGAGCCATGCCCCAATCAGCACAACGCACATGCCGACCACGGCAAGCACAGTTACTTTTTCATCGCGAAAGAGCAGGCCAAGAATTGTGGCGACGATGGGCGTGAAGAACACGCCAATGACACCGCGCACAGCGCCTGCACGCACCATGAGTGTTCCGTACAACACGTAGGCAAGTCCAGTACCGAAGGCACCGAGCACCAAGAGGGCGAACAATGCGGACCAAGCGAATTCACTGTCGGCAAGTGCCGGCACGCCGAGTGGCAATGAGAAGGTAAGGGCTACCAGTTCTGTCCACATCAACACACTGAGTGTTCCGTATTTCACCTGCAACTCACGCGACAAGATGCTGGTGAATGCATAACAGCACGTTGCGACCAACAAGAACAGCACTCCATGAATCGATGCGCCCTTGTCGCCGCCGACACTGCCGAATGAAATCAGCGCAATGCCGACAAAACCAATGCAGACAGCAACGATGCGCCGAGCCGATGGCATGTTTCGCGTGAGCACTGCTGCGGCCACCACTGTGGTGATGGGAATAGAACCGTTGATCATGCCGGCAATGGATGACGAGACTGATTGCTCGGCCAGTGGATACAGATAAAACGGAATCGTCATCGAGACAAAAGCAAGTATGGAAATTCTCTTCCAATCACTGCGGTCAATCTTTTTGCGGGCGGCGGGGAAACAGGCGAGAGTCATGGCCCCGAAGCCGAGTCGTGCAATGGGGACCACCCCAGTTGCGACATGGTCGATTGCTATGGCAATAAAGAGAAAAGAGGCACCCCATGTGAGGGCAACGGCACTGCTCATGCCCCATTCAGCGGGGCCGAAATGGTGGGCCGTATCGCGTCCGAGGGTTGATTTTGTCACTTGTTCAGTCTTGCCGCCCGTGCTTATGAAAGCGTGCTCATTTCACTAGCCTCTGAAGAGTTACTTGGGAGTTGCACATGACAAACAAAGATATTCACGACACGATCGATGCTCTGCAGTGGGAACAGCGAAAGTTTCCGCCTTCTGAGGCCTTCAAGAAAAACTCTCTTGTTGTCGGCACCGACTTGTATGACGAAGCGTCAAAAGATTACGAAAGCTTTTGGGCACGCCAAGCACACGAACTTCTCTCGTGGGACAAACCGTTTGATTCAGTTCTCGAGTGGGACCTTCCGTACAGCAAGTGGTTCCTCGGAGGAAAACTCAATGTCTCGTACAACTGCCTTGATCGACATGTGATTGCCGGAAAAGGAAGCAAAGTAGCTTTTCATTTTGAAGGTGAGCCAGGCGA
>JBEAXB010000139.1:0-4233 GCA_041160045.1 Actinomycetota bacterium | reverse complement strand
GGAGCATCTATGCCGCAGATACCGACAATTTCTCAATGGCAGCGGTGCCTCAAATTGCAGCCCTAACGGCGCAGCGCAGCATGTTGCTTGCAGCAGGAAAAACTCGGGCATTGGCAGCCAAAGGTCCAGCGACTCCAATCTTCTGCACACCATTACGCGGAATGGGAGCGCTCATCGAGTCTCTGACCCAACGAGTCAGCGCACTCGGTGGTCGCATTCAAACGGGCGAACGTGTCACCGCAATCGAAAAGAGTGCTGAGGGTTTCACGATTTCCACGACGATTACTTCACACGATGCCGATGCAGTGGTCGTGGCGTCACCGGCCAAACACAGCGCAGAGTTTCTGCGTACTCTCGATGCACGCGCCGCAGATTTGTTGGCGCAATGGACACACGCTTCGGTGGTTCTTATCACCATGGCGATTCCCTCTGCCCAGTGGCCAGCAAGATTCACTGGCAGTGCCCGATCAACGGTGGGTGACTGCTGCATCGTTTGGTTCAAACAAATGGGCACATTGGAAACCAACCGACGGTTCCATGATCCTGCGCGTGTCACTCGGCCGCGACGGGCTCGATGTCATGGATAAAGACAACGACAAACTCACGAATCTTGCATTGGCCGACCTTAAGCGACACCTCGGTGTTGATCTCACGCCATCAGAGATTCGTACGAGCAGATGGGGTGAGTCATTCCCTCAATATCGCCCCCATCATTTTGCGCGTCTTGCCGAAATCGAACACTCTTTGTCGGTGGCTGCTCCTGGCATCGCATTTGCAGGTGCCAGCTACCGCGGTATCGGCATCCCTGCATGTATTCAGCAGGCTCGCGCAGCCGGAGAGTCGACGCTCGCCCACCTCGCATCACTGGCAGAATAGAACCATGCGTCGCGTCATCGTTCTCTTGTCGATCTTGTTGAGCATCGCACCTGCAACGGCTGCCACGGCAATATCGCATCCCTCCCCCGTTGTTCAATCGCGCGTTGGTGCCCCTTCAAATCCAGTTGGCTCCATCATCATTTCCAAATTGAAATTGAAAGCACCCATTTACGTGGGGATTACTGATTCGGTCTTCGACAAAGGCGTCGGACAATGGCCCGGCACACCAACAGCCGGCAAAAAGGGAAACATTGTTCTTGGCGGGCATCGCACATCTGCCAATGCACCGTTCATGAACATCCACAAACTGAAGAGTGGTGACATCATCGCCCTCTCTGTCAAGAACAAGACGTACAAGTACAAAGTCACGGGTCACAGCATTGTCAAGCCAACTGCCGTGTGGATCACGAAACAAACTGCGACGCCGACATTGACCCTTTTCTCCTGTCATCCGTTTGGCAAGGTCACGCACCGCTACGTGGTGCGCGCCGTTCTCGCCAAATGATGCGTCGCTGGGGTGTACCTCTCGTTGCCGGGCTCTGCGTTGCAGCATCCATGCCTCCTTGGGGCTGGTGGCCACTTGCATTTCTCGGCATCGCGCTTTACGGGTCAACTGCATACAAAGCGAGGGAAACATCACCAATCGTGACAGGCATGATGTTTCTCATTGGCTGGTTGGCACCGGCCATGGCTTGGATGTGGTTTCTCACGGCTCCTGGATACATCATTGCTGTCGTGATCTTTGCCCTGGTGCACGGAATCGCTGCGTACATCGCAAGCAAAGTTGCAACAGACAGAGAATCTCATGCAGCTGCGTTAATAGTGACGCATTCGCTTGCAGAGGCACTGCGACTGTCCTTCCCCTTTGGCGGTGTTCCACTTGCGACATTAGGAATCGGGCAAGTAGCCGGCCCTCTCGCACCTCTTGCGTCACTTGGTGGTGTCATCGGGATGACCACGGTCGTGCTGTGGTTGTCGTTGACACGACATCGGATTCGCGCACTTCTCATCACGATTCTCCTCGTATTTGTTGCCTCGGTGTGGAATGGAAGCACGTCACTTGGCCGGGAACTTCAGGTTGCAATCGTGCAAGGCGGCGGCGAACAAGGTACGCACGCAATTGACACCAACCCGCGCGATGTTTTTGATGTGCACATGAAAGCAACGCGAACCTTGCAAGTCGATGCCCGGCGCGACATGGTGATTTGGCCAGAGAACGTGATCAACATCACTCGATCAGGGCTGTTCATCGACAGCATTGAGTACCGGGAAATTGCAGCAGAGGCAAAGCGGCTGAACGTGCCGTTCGTTGTCGGCATCACCGAAGATGCGGGCCCTTCACAATTCACCAATGCACAGGTCGTCATCGAACCGAACGGAATTATCTCTGGCCGATACGACAAAGTACGTCGTGTGCCATTCGGCGAATACATGCCAATGCGTTCCTTGCTCACCTCAGTAGGCGCGCCAACAAACCTTGTTCCACGTGATGCACGCGCGGGAGATGCACGCGGGTGGCTCGATGTTGCAGACACCCGAATTGCCGTTGCCATCTCGTGGGAGGTGTTCTTTGGAGGGCGCGTCAACGAAGGGGTCACTGACGGAGCAACATTCATCGTGAACCCGACAAACGGCTCCAGCTACACCTGGACCATTCTTCAGACCCAGCAAATCGCGGCCTCTCAATTGAGAGCAATCGAACAAGGTTTGTGGGTCGTCCAGGTCTCGCCCACTGGTTTTAGCGCCTTCATTGATCCGTCGGGAATCGTCCATGACCGAACTTCGGTGAGCGAAACTGCCGTCCTTGAACATGTCATCGAACTGCGAACTGGCCAGACCGTGTACTCCCGTATGGGGAATGCTGTCTATATCTGGATCTTGCTCATCGCCCTTGGCTACATGGCTCAGCGCAGGTCACGAGCCATTCCGAAGGGTGCCAGTTAGCCTTTCATACCTATGTCAGGCACGTACGACCCCAACGGCCCATTGCGCGTTGCGTATCTCACGTACCGAGGCAAACCTCATGTCGGTGGCCAAGGTGTGTACACCCGTCATCTCACCAAAGCACTCGCCGATCTTGGCCACAGTGTCGATGTCTTCGGAGGACAGCCATACCCAGTTCTCGATGAACGAGTACCGCTCCACAAATTGCCGAGCCTCGATATTTTCAACGATCAGTATCCGGGTCGCCTCCCTGCGTATTGGGAAATGAAGACGTGGCCAGATGTTGTGGAAACTGCGCGTTATCTCACCGGGCAATTTTCTGAACCATTGGCATTTTCAAAGCGTGCACTGCGCACCTTGAAAACCAGAACAAACGACTTCGACATCGTGCACGACAATCAATGTCTCGGCTGGGACATTTTGAAAATCGAAAAACTGATTCCGACAATCGTGACGTTGCATCACCCCATCACAAAAGATCGTCAACTTGAGATGAGTCATGCACCCAACTGGTGGAAGCGTCGCTCAGTCGGACGCTGGTATTCATTTGTGGACATGCAGGGAAAAGTTGCGAGCAAAATGCCGCGCATCGTTGTAGTGAGCGAAAACAGCATCACCGACATCAACAAAGACATGGGAGTCTCCCGAGATCGCATGCGTCTCGTGCCGGTCGGTGTTGATCCTGAATTGTTCAAGCCGTTGCCGAACGTTGCACGCCAGCCAGGCAGATTGCTCACCACTGCATCGGCCGATGTTGCCCTGAAAGGCCTGTCGTACCTTCTCGAAGCAATGGCCCTGTTGCGCAAGGATCGCGACATTCGCCTGACCATCATCGGCAAGCCTCGCCCCGGCCACAGCATGGATCTGATTGATTCGCTCGGCCTTCGCCCCTATATCGATTTTGTTTCCGGTGTCACTGATGAACGCATTGTCGAGTTGTACGCCGAAGCCGAATTGGCCGTTGTCCCAAGCTTGTATGAAGGCTTCAGCCTTCCCGCCATCGAAGCAATGAGCACAGGTATCTGCCTCGTCGCCACGGACGGTGGTGCGTTGCCAGAGGTAACCGGAACAAACAACGACACAGTCTTGCAATGCCCAGCAGCTGATTCTGCAGCGCTTGCCGCCACCATTGCCCGCGGGTTAGACGATGCTGAACTGCGTGCCCGTGTGGGTGAAGCGGGCCGTCAGCGCGTGGTGTCACGGTGGAGCTGGAAGCATTGCGCACAACTCACTGTTGAGCAGTACCGCGAAGTCTTGGATATGCCCCACAACCGAGCAAAGCTCGAGAAGCGACGCTGACATGTTGACAATCAGATTCAATCAACTTGGCGTAAAGCCCGGCGACAAATTTCTCGATGCAGGTGCAGGTTTCGGCCGTCATGCTTTCGAAGCTGCCCGCAACGGCGCAACCGT
>JBEAXB010000138.1:0-3804 GCA_041160045.1 Actinomycetota bacterium | reverse complement strand
GCCAAATCAACAACAACCTTTGTCAGGTTTCCGGTGAATTCGAACGGTGATTCGTAATTGCTCACTGTTGTGCCACGATCGAAACCAATGTCGAGACCCGACCATGAGATCAGAATCCAGAAGATGTCGTTCGTTGTCATTGATCCGACAATCTGATCGTCGATAAACATGGTGATTGTGCCGGCATTGCCTTCACGTTTCATGTTGATGCCGACCTTGTGTTTCCCAGGGGCAACAACACGATCTGATTTCAACATCTGATGGGTGCCGCCGATATTGAGGTCGTGTTCCAAGTATCCGTCACGCATGAAAAGGCTGTATCCACTTGTTGCATCGCCATGAGCGACAATGACACCTTCACAACCAGATGCGGGAACTTCGATGTCTGCAGTGATTGAGTACGAACGACTGCGAAGATCGGGGGCAACATCGGATGGCAGGTGACCCATACCTTTCCAGAAGGTGTAGTTGGTGCGCTCGCCGGTGTGGCGTTCTGCGTTCTCGGCAAAGCGAGGTGCGAAGCGGTCGTCGAGCGGAAGCACCTTGTACTTGTCTGCTTGTTCCCACCACAGTTCGATCATCTTTGCCAAACGTTTTGGCTCGGCTTGTGCCAGGTCATTGTTCTCGTTGAAGTCGACAGCGAGGTTGTACAGCTCCCACTTGTCGTCTTCGAAAGGGGTTCCCATTTGATGAAACGCAACCGCTTTCCATCCGGCATCCCAGATGCCACGATGTCCGAACATCTCGAAATACTGCGGTCCGCGCTGTATGTCGAAATCGGCGTTGCCGATGATCGGTGCGAATGATTTTCCTTCGATTGGCATCTGTGCAATGCCTGCAACTGTTGTGGGCACCTCGAGGCCGAGCATGTCGAGAATCGTGGGAGCCAAGTCGACGACGTGGCAGAAGTTGTGGCGAAGCCCACCTGGATCGGAAACTTTTCCGGGCCATGACAGAACGAACGGATCACGTACTCCACCACTGTGGGTGTTCTGCTTGTAGCGCTTGAGGGGAGTGTTGGCAGCCATTGCCCATCCCCACGGAAAGTTGCTGTGTGTGTCGGGTCCACCAAGGTCGTTGATGCGTGCAATCTTTTCTTCCATGGGTTCTGGAACAAGGTTGAATGGCCCCATTGCATTGACGAAACCGAACGGGCCGCCTTCTTGGCTTGCGCCATTGTCACTCATGACAATGATTGCGGTGTTGTCGTACTGACCAGATTCCTTGAGGCGTGCGATGAGGCGACCAAGATGTTCGTCGAAGTGCTCGAGCATGGCGGCGTATGCAGCCATGAGTCGAGTGAACAACGGCTTTTGCTCGCTCGGAATATCTTCCCATGGGAAAACGAAATCATTACGTACTGGCAACACTGTTCCTTCGGGAACAATGCCGAGTTTGATTTGGTTGGCCAAGCGACGATCGCGAACGACATCCCAACCATCGAGATAGTTCTGTTCGCATCGGTCGATGAAATCAATCGGAGCTTGGTGCGGTGCATGACAGGCGCCAGGAGCAAGAAGCATCATCCACGGCGTGGTGGGCGCGCCTGCAACATGGTCGGAGACAAATGTGATTGCGTTGTCGATGAGATCTTCGGTGAGGTGGTATCCGGTGGCAAACGTTCCTGGTGCCGTGACATGGGTGTTGTCGCGCACAACTTCGGGGCTGAACTGATCAGTCTCTGCATCGAGGAATCCGTAGAAGCGATCGAAACCGCGAGCAAGTGGCCAACCATCAAACGGGCCTGTTGGTCCTGTTTCGGTGAGTGGTGTGACATGCCATTTGCCCACCATGTAATTGCGGTAGCCGTGCGGGCGAAGCATTTCTGCAAGAGTTCCGGCCTCATGCGAAATCTTTCCGCGATAGCCGGGGTATCCGCTGTCGAAGTTGGCGAGACATCCAACGCCAACAGAGTGATGATTGCGACCTGTGAGCAGTGCCGACCGAGTGGTAGAGCACATTGCGGTGGTGTGGAAACCAGAAAAGCGTAAACCTTCCTGCGCAATTGCATCGATAACGGGCGTTGCGTTCTCTGCGCCGTAACAACCAAAGTCGGCAAAGCCGACATCGTCGAGAAGAACAAGGAGGATATTCGGCTGTTGCTTGTTGCCGTGCTGCTCTGGCCAGAATGGTTGCGAGTCGGCAAGGGTGCGGCCAATACGACCAGGAAAACCAGCCGGGGTGGTGGGTGTGAATGTCATCGGAGCCTCCAGGAGTGCTTTTGAGATTGTACTAAGGGCCCGATATGGGCTGGAATATCGAGTGCGTTCACAACCACGTCGGTGATTGACCCTGGCGTCGGCCATGTTCGGCCGCCACTTGACGAAAACGAGGGTCGAGCGAGTTTGGCCCCATCGCCTCGATTGCCGCGGCATCGGCATTGATCATGCGAACCACTGACCCATTCGAACGAAGATGTTCGATTTCGTCATTCACGAGTGATGATTCTCCGCCGGTCATGGGGGCAATGATGGTGACGTTCGCGTATCCACTTGCCAGATAGGCATTGGCACTGTTGCGCAGCCCACCGTCGTAATAGCGACGGTCGTTGATGGTCACGCAGGGCCACACGCTTGGTACTGCACAACTTGAAGTCACGGCATCCACCAGTGAGACGCCACTGTTCTTGTCCCATGTCACGAATTCCCCAGTCTCAGCATCGATTGCTGTGATGACGAGGGGAGTGGTCGGCCAATTGTGGGAGGGCAGACGCTGTTCAATCACCGCGCGACGGGTTGCTTCATCAAGAGTGTCTGCGTCGAGGGCAAGTTGGCCCACTCGGGCACGCTGCTCATCGGTCGTGGTGCCACCATTTGCCATGTCGCCAAAGATGCGGGCGAGCAGATCAAGGTCGATGCGAGGTGAGATTTCACCGTGGGACTGCGACACCTGGCGGGCGAACAATTCATCAAGCGGTACCCCCGACAGAATCTGGGCTGCCACGGTGGAGCCCGCAGATGTTCCGACGACCAGATCAGCGTGCGCGACAAGGTCGCTGCCGGATTCAAGAAGCCCGAGAAGGACACCTGTCTCCCATGCAACTCCGGTCACTCCGCCTCCAGCTAAAACCAACGCATTTGTCACCCCATATGTTTAGTCGCTTGCCTGCTCAGGGGAATTGTTGCAACTTTGTTTCGTGGTGGGCTCGGCTATCGGGGGCTCCGTACACTCCCATATATCTATGACCAATTCGTCTGCGACCTTTCATCTCGAGCCCTATCCGCAGGAACTCTTTGACGCCGTGATGGAAGCGATTCCTGGCTGGGTGCAAAGCCGAATCGTGCAGATTGCCTCAGCCGAATATGGAACATGCCCCGATGCATTGCTCGCTTCGTTAGCCGAAGTCGGTAGTGCCACGGCTGACATTGTTGCCAACGATCTTGCGCAACTACTGAGCACCGATGTGGATGCGCAAAAGACAAACCCATTGCAGGTTTTGCGCAGTGCAACGTCGGTTGCCACCAGTGCGTTGCAGGTTGCAAATGTAACTCCGGTGCGACGCGATGAATTCGAAGTTCGGGCGATGCCAAACGATGTGTACGCAATTGGCCCGCTCACGTGGCGCGATCTTGGCGAATCGGTCCATGATGCCGGAATTACATGGGGTGCGTGGAAAGCCGCAGTTGTGTTGTCACGTCGTCGCGATGAAGGAAAGATTTCCTGATGACAACCCGAGCTGATGTCATTGCAAACGTGTCTCTTGTCGGAGCAGATGCGTGCATTGCTCTTTCAGATGTCACCGATGCATGGCTTGCCGAACTTTTTGCAGCTGCAACGTCGGGTGAAAAGAAGAGCGACGACATG
>JBEAXB010000137.1:0-4797 GCA_041160045.1 Actinomycetota bacterium | reverse complement strand
TTTGGTTTGTATCTCATCATTCCGTTGTTCACGGCGTTTAATGGTCTAACGATGGCGAACATGACTAGTTTGATTAGCCGGTCTGCAGAACCAGGGCAACAGGGACAAGCTATGGGTGTGTACTCAAGTGTGCAGAGCCTCGCGCAAGTACCAGCATCTGTCTTGGTCGGCTACATCACCACGAGCGTGACCTCGAGTCAGCCCCTCATCGTTGCTTCAGTATGCATTGCGCTTGGTGGCTTGGTCTTCATCACAATGTTCAAACCCAAGTACGTGTCGTCATCAATGGTAGTAACTGCCCCGTCGCACTGATTAGGGGTTAACAGCGACCACTGATGACCACAGTGCGGTGTGTGATTCACCGTTACGCGTGAGTGTGATTTGGGCTGTCAATTTGTAACTACCTGGGAAGGGTATGACGCCTGTGCTGACAAATGTTCTTGCTTTCTTTTGAAAAGAAACTGCCCAAGGAAATGATGCACCAATCAAAGTCGTCGGAGTCTCGTTGAGTCTCTGCCATTTGAACGAGGTAATTGTGCCGGTCTTTAGTGCCACTGAAATCGTGCGAGTTCCCACTCGCAGCCCATTGACTGATGCAGTGATCTTGTTTGGCAGCGAGGCCACTGGGGTGGGGGTGGAGAGGGTTACTTTTTTTGTTGCTGTAGCCCGAGTAACGCTCTTGACACCAAAGGCCCACCACAGTCCATCGTCACCGCCTGCCATATGGCCATCGGCAGATTGGACATTCCAATGTGAGGCGTACCAGCCGTTTTTCATTGAAGAAAGAGGGACCTCAAGTTTGGTGGCATCGCCAACAGGGGAAGTCGAAATTGTCCCGGCATGGTTGACGCCGGACTGGTCGTAGGAGAACAGGAAGTCATTTGGTCCGCCAAGATCGGCGTCGCCAATCAGAACTGCCGCGACTGTAGGTGCGGTTTTTGCGTTGGAATTCGCAATGGGGGCCGCGCCGAGAACGGGTGCATGTTGGGGCACAATGCCAGCATGGGCGGTGGCACCAAGTGCCACCGCCCATGTAATAACGAACGAAATCGTTAGTGCATGTTTACGCAGCATCGGCTCCGACAATAACTGTTCTGTAGGTAAGGCGGATGCTCTCGCCGGTCTTGAGTTGTGAAACAGCTGCACTCTTCAGTTTGACCGTGGCATTTCCGTTCTCATTCAAGGTTGCGAATCCGAGGATTGTTCCGGTTGCTGTCTTGACTGCATACTTGCGACCAGAATTCAATGCAGAACCTGCAACACGGACTGTCAGTGTCTTTGTCTTGGCTGAGTAGCTGGCTGCGAACTTATCGGCCATTGCAAGAGTGCGTGGGTTGTATCCGGTTGGATCTGAGCAATACGTATGAGCAGCGGCAGGGGCTAACGCAGGTGCATTGCCGGTGTATTCCAGTGTGGATGCTGTAACTGCAGGTGTACCCGAAGCGATGATTGTGATTGAAGGCGTACGGGTCTTTGTTTGCCATTCGTCAACAAGCGTGGTTTGCATTGCATCGGTTGTTGTGCACACAGGATCCTTTGTATCGGTGATTGCTGCCGGAGTGGAAGTAGCGGCTTGGATACCAACACCTTGGCTTGTCACGTCGCAGTACTGCATCGAAGGGAAATAGATTTTTGCTGCTGTTGCTGTTGCAGCAACGCCACCGGCAGCGATTGGGTACGTCTTTGCCTTCAAGGTTGTAAGCGATGGCAATTTCACACCAAGCGTGAGGAAGTTGGTGTCCTTGTTCTTCACGCCGTTATTTGAGGCAGGAAGGACGAATTTGTCGAAGACAACTGAACTGACACGGCTAACACCAGCGACTACGGCGTACTTTGCGGTGGCGCGGTATGTGGCGTTGTTGACAATCTGAGGCTCTGAGGCCGCTGTTCCGTCAAGAAGGAATGTGCCATCGGCGTTGCGCGGCATGAAAATCTCAAGACTTGTCGAGTCGTAGTTGCCGTCGGGGTTTGCAGCCGTGCGAGGACCAGCACAACCATGACCAATCGAGAAGGCGAGAGCGTATGTGCCGTTGCCGCTCGCAGCAATCGGGTCACCCTTGATTCCGTTTACGTAGATGCCCATGTGAGCAGATGCGGTTTGTGCGGTTCCGGCAAGGAGCCCGGCAACCATGGCCACAGGGATGAGGCGACGGGTGTAACGGTGAAGTCTGGTTTTCATGGGTTTCCTTGAATTGGGGTGGAAGGTATTCCGTGCCAAGAGGCACTTCATATATAGGTAGACCAGTCCCAGACCCGAAAAGTTCCATCACTAGGCTGGAAAGTAATGAAATCCATTGACCAGGTAATCGAGGAGCACGGCCCAAGCGTCACGGCCTATGTCCGATCCCTGGTACGTGACAAGTCAATGGTGGATGATTTGGTGCAAGAGACATTCATTCGGGTCTGGCGCTATCAATCATCGTTTCGTGGAGATGGTTCGTTTCAAGGTTGGATCATCTCCATTGCACACAACGTGGTGGTGTCTGCCATGGCAAAAAGGATTGATGTCCCCACTCTCGAATTAGATGTGCCGCCAACTGTTGACGAATACTCGGAGATCGACTTTGTCTCGGTTGTCGCACAACTTCCGATTGATCAACGTCATGCCGTTGCCTTGTGTTTGGTCATGGGATTCTCGTATCAAGAGGCTGCTGATATATCCAATGTTCCTATCGGCACGATTCGATCGCGTGTGTCGCGAGGCAGAGAATCACTTCGTGAAATTCTTGCTGCGTCCGAACAAATAGAACTACGCGTTGCTCAATGATCACGATGACATGTGCCGAGGCATCTGCAATTCTTCAGGCTCCGGTTGTTGATACCGAACAACGCATTCGGGCGCAGTCACATGTGTTCACATGCGCGCAATGCGGAGCAGCCACAGATGATCAACTTTCAGCAATGAAAGACAAGATCAGCAACCACAGTGATGGTCGACTCGTGATTCGAACGATTCTTGTCATTATCGGAATCATTCAGTTGACTCTTGCTTTGCCCTGGATCATCGGGGTTGACTCCTGGTGGGGTCATCACCACGATGCGGCAGAGGCCCATCTTGCTCGCGATGGCGCCATCGCTCTTGTCTTCACCACCTGTGCGTTTCTTGCGGCTCGATGGCGACGCCTCGCGTGGTTTTGTGTCGCGCCCACGACTCTTGCACTCATGGTGCAATTAGCTGCCGGAATTTACGATGACTCCGAAGGTCATATTGGTTTTGATTTCGAGGTCATTCACCTCATCGGGGTTGCAGTGTTATGCCTCATCTTGTTGGAACTGCGCCCGCGAACACGCTCCACTCGTTCCTAATTACTCACATTCCCTTACACTTCGGGAAACTAGGTGGGGGGCTCGCATGGCTAAGAACAAGGATGTTCCGTTACGGATGAGAGGCGCGCTTGGCTCGCCGTATTCGTTGAAGATGCGCGCAGTGCTTCGATACCGACAGATTCCATTTCAGTGGGTACCTCAGGGATCACAGTTTGATGATTTGCCACCGTTCCCGTTGATTCCAGCAATTGCATTTCCAGATGCAAATGGTGATTACACCGATGCGATGATCGACTCAAGCCCGCTGATTGCCCGTCTCGAAACCATGCACCACGAACGCAGTGTTGTGCCCACTGATCCAGTCGTGGCATTTCTTGATTTTCTCTTTGAAGACTTTGCCGATGAGTGGATGACGAAACAGATGTATCACTTTCGTTGGTACTACGACTCGGCCATCGATAAAGCAGGAAAACTACTGCCACTTGATTCGCTACGACTCGGCCATCGATAAAGCAGGAAAACTACTGCCACTTGATTCGAATCAGCAGATGCCGCAGAAGCAGTGGGAACGTGGACAGCAATACATCCGCGAACGCCAAATCAGCCGTCGAGCACTCGTCGGTTCCACTGAGCAGAACAAAAAGCCCATTGAAGATTCATACGACCGTGTGCTCGATCTGATGGAAGCACACTTTGAACAGTCGCCATTCTTTTTTGGCAACCGCCCGGGTCGTGGGGATTTCGGTTTCTATGGTCAACTCACCCAACTCGTTCGATGGGATCCGGTGTCAGTTGATATCGCAATCGACAGGGCACCACGTGTTGTGAACTGGGTGGATCGCACGGACGATCTTTCGTGGTGGAATGTGGATGGTGGCGATGGTTGGAATAGTCGTGACAGTCTTGCGCCGACAACCTTGGCGTTTCTTCCAGAGATAGGCCGCACCTATGCACCGTTCTTGCTTGCAAACGAAGCCGCAATGGAGGCTGGAGCCGAAACATTCTCTTGCATCATCGATGGCAACGAATACAGTCAGGGCACTTTTGTGTATCAACGCAAGTGCTTGAAGTGGCTGCGTGAGGAACACGCAAAACTTTCAGTTGACGATCGACGCATTGTCGACGGGCTGCTTGCAGGCACTGGTGTCGAGTCCTTGTTCGTCTGATGACTGCTGAAGCTGTCACTCTGTTCGGGCATTGGATCTGTCCGTTCTCGGTACGAGTGGAATTCGCCCTTGCACAAAGGGGTATCGACTATTCGCTGATCGAAGTACCGCCACGAGCAGCGCGGCCCAAGGATTTCGTTGTGCCGGAGGAGTTCATCGCGCACAGTCCGAAGTTGGAAGTGCCGATGGTGAAACATGCAGGCGAGTATCTGGCGGATTCGATTCCGATTCTTGAAAAACTTGAAGTGTGGTACACAGACAATTCTCTGCTGCCAGCAGAAGGTGCAGCGCAGTCTCTGGTTCATGCACGCGTGCAGTGGCTAGACAAATTCCTGTACAGACCCATGGTTGGCGTGTATTACGG
>JBEAXB010000017.1:0-8267 GCA_041160045.1 Actinomycetota bacterium | reverse complement strand
GATGTGTTCGGCTGTGTCGTGTGCACGAGCAATGCTGACCAATTCGTTTTTCCACAAACTGATGCGTGACTGCGCGGCATTGGCCGGAAATTTCTTGGCGTCAAGCCCCATGTCGCGAATGACATAGCCAATGAGACGCTTCGAATCCTGCGAGTCGTAGATAGTGAACTGCTTCGGATACCCAATGGCTTCAGCGTTTTGACGCAGGATGCGCACGCACGCCTTGTGAAACGTGGTGACCCACATGGAACGCGCAGCCGGACCAACGAGGTCTGACACGCGATGACGCATTTCTTCGGCGGCTTTGTTCGTGAACGTAATGGCCAAAATCGACATGGGGTGCACGCCCTCGGACATCAACCACGCAATGCGTTGAGTGAGGACGCGAGTTTTACCAGAGCCTGCGCCAGCAACGACGAGAAGAGGACCACCAGGGTGGTACACAGCCTCTTGTTGATCAGGGTTCAGCGGAATGCTGTCCCCTTGTGAGGCGCGTTGATTATCTGACATGGCAACCCATTCTACGAGTGGGCTGTGTCTGGAAGGTGCGCTGAATCAGTCTTTGCTGCTGAGGATGCGAATTGGAAGGCGGCGTGGGCCACGAACTTGGCCGGTAGCCCAAGTGACTTCTTCATTCGTGTCCAACTCGAAATCAGGGAAGCGCTCGAGGAATACCTCGATGGCAACGTTCATCTCGAGACGAGCAAGGTTTGAACCAAGGCAACGATGAATACCGAGGCCGAAAGCGGCATGGCGGTTTTCTTCGCGCTCGATATCAACCACTTCAGGATTGGCGAACTGCTTTTCATCGCGGTTTGCAGCAGGGAAAGGAAGAAGAACCCAATCTTCTTCTTTCATCTGCACGCCATGGAATTCGTAATCCTTCTTGACCAAACGAGCCATGGTGACTGGCGCATATGCACGAAGGAATTCTTCGACAGCTGCAGGAATCATGCTCGGGTTTTCCGACAAACGACGACGGTCGACAGGGTTGGTGGCAAGGTGCCACAACGAGTTGCCGATGCCACTCCATGTGGTGTCGATGCCAGCAACGATGAGCAAGATGATGGTTCCGCGAACATGCTCGGGAGACAACTTGTTGCCCATGATCTCTGCATCGAGCAGGTACGAAATCAGATCGTCGCGTGGATTTTCGATGTGATCCTGCACGTGCTTGTTGAGGTATTCATCAAGTCCGAGGAATGTTGCCTCGCGTGACTCGCGTGACTCACCGATACCGGAAAGGATGGCGTGCACCCATTCGCGGAACAAGTCGCCGTCTTCAACAGGCAGTCCGGCCATCGTGGAAATCACCATGACGGGAATGTGCTGTGAGTATTCAAGAGCAGCATCGATGTCGCTCTTGCCGGCCATGTTGTCAATGAGTTCGTTGCACATGCGGCGAATCTCTTCGCGCAGTGGGTCGATCTTCTTTGGCGAGAAAGCTGGCAACAACAAACGGCGAGCTTCTGCATGGAACGGAGGGTCTGATGTGATTGGGGGCGCTCCACCGATTGGTGCAGGCATCGCGTCTTCAATTTCGCTCGGCTTGAGCTGGTTGACCACGACGTTGCGGCTTGAGAAGTGCTCGGTGTCGTATGCAATCTCGTGCACCATTTCGTGCGTGAGTGGCAACCATGTTCCGCCGTAACGGTCGGTATGTGCAATCGGGCAACCAGCACCTTTGAGATCATCCCAGATCTTGTAGATGTTGGCGTTGTACTCAGGTGCGCCGTGGTCGAAATCTGTTGCCCAGTCTGTGACGGGGCCGTAAACGGTGTCAGTCATGATCTATTCCTCGATACTGATTGCGAATTCGGGACAGTTGGCAAGCGCGAGGCGAGCCTTGTCTTCGAGGCCTGCAGGGACAACGCCGTCATTCAATTCGAAAGCGTTTCCGAGGTCATCGACATCGAATAATTCGGGAGCCAATGCATAACAACGGTTATGTCCTTGGCACTTGGTGGGGTCTACACGTACGCGCATGCCTTCATCGTAGACGCGAGGTGGCAGTATTTCACCATGGGAGCAACCGACTTCATCATCTTGCTCCCCCCATCCGAGGGGAAAGCCACCGGCGGTGAGGCATCAACGAAGTGGGACATCGAGGCCGGGGTCTTTGGCTCTACCCTCGCCCCACAACGACAAGCAATCGTTGAACAATTGCGCAAAGTGAAGGGCGGCGATCAGAAGCTTCTCGGGGTAGGTGGCCCTCATCTCGTTCGCGCCCAATCGGTAAACACATCCTTATTTTCGCCAACACTCCCCGCGTGGCAGCGATACACGGGCGTTGTATGGGACCACTTAGATCTGACATCGATGACTGCGGCCAAAAGAAAAACCTTTACCCAGCGCATCGTGGTGCCGTCTGGGCTTGCCGGCCTCGTGCGCGCAGACGACCCACTGCCCGATTATCGATTGAAAATGGGTGCACGTTTTGCCCCATTCGGGCTGATGTCGAAGTGGTGGCGCGATGCAATGACAGAGGCACTCGTGGCAATGGCAAAAAAACGAACCGTGATTGATGTGTTACCGAATGAGCATCGGGCAGCGTTGACCATGGACCACATCGCAGGCATCGTTCGCGTCGATCTTGTGGCCCATTCCGGCGGCATTGTTGGTGGACACAATGCCAAGGCGGCAAAGGGGCTGCTGGCTCAGCATCTGTTGACATCAGGCGACGAAAATATCGCCCGAGCGGTCAAGGCGTTTTCACACCCTGAATATTCTGCGAAGGTAACGACATGACATCAAAAGATTTGTTCTCGCTCGAAGGAAAAGTTGCCATCATCACAGGTGGCAGCCGCGGACTTGGGCGCGAGATGGCGATTGCATTTGCCGAACACGGCGCAGACATCATCGTCGCCAGCCGCAAGGTGGAGAATTGCGAAATTGTTGCAGAGGAAGTTCGCGCACTCGGTCGACGCGCTCTTGCCGTTGGGTACCACGCAGCCTCATGGGCAGACGCGGAACGTTTGGCTGAGGTCAGCATCGCCGAATTTGGCGCCATCGATATTCTCGTCAACAACGCAGGCATGGCACCGCTGTACACATCGCTTGTCGATGTCTCCGAAGATTTGTACGACAAGGTTCTTGGTGTCAACCTCAAAGGCCCATTTCGCTTGTCAGCACTCATCGGCACGCACATGACCACTCCGAACGAGGCGGGAACCATCCGCGGCGGATCAATCATCAACGTGTCGTCAATTGCAAGTGCGCGTCCATCTCCGAACGAAGTGATCTATGGCGCAGCAAAAGCTGCAATCAACAACCTGACCATCGGGCTTGCGCGTACTTATGCGCCACATGTTCGCGTCAACTGCATTGTGCCCGGGCCGTTCCTCACCGACATCTCGAAGGCGTGGGACATGGATCGCTTCAATGAAGCGGCACGCACGGGCTACATGTTGCAACGCGGTGGCGAACCACACGAGATAGTGGGCGCTGCTCTGTACTTTGCCAGTAACGCCAGCAGCTACACCACCGGCACCTTGCTGAAGGTCGACGGCGGACCGCGCTGATTACTTCAGTTTCTCAGCAAAGAAACGAAGAACTCGCTGCACACTTTCCTCGTCACGTTGTTCCGTGAGAACACTGTGATCACGTGGTGATTTCGAAGGCAGTTCGATTGCAATGAATGCATCTCCGAGCAAGGTACGCAATGATGCAAACCTGTCTCCGACTGCCTTGTCCTGATCAAATCGGAGACCGAGCACCTGACATCCGTCGGCGGCGCGTTGTGCAACAACTGCAAGATCATCAGGCGACAAGTTCAGATCCGCTGCGCGCTTCTTCCCAACAGGAAACGGCATGGAAGGTTGCGACAACACCGGTGCAATCATGATGTCGTCCACCATCATGCCAAGTGCAAACCCACCGGAGAAGCACATTCCCACGGCTCCGACTCCCTTGCCACCCACTTCAAGATGCAACGAATGTGCAAGTGCACGGAGCCACGCAATAATCGGGGAGGTTTGCTTGAGGGCCAGATGCGTGAACTCTTTTGAGATGCACACCTTCAACATCGATGAAGCAATGTATTTTCCGCTGACTGGTTTTCCTGGAGTGCCGACAAGGTTCGGCATCACCACCGTAAAGCCTGCATCAACAACGTCGTTTGCGAAGCGCTCGACAGCAGGCGTGATGCCCGGTATCTCGTGCACCACGATGACAACGGGGCCGGTGCCCTTGCGATACGTGGTGCGTGTCAACGTTGCGGCCGTGAAAGAACCTTTCACCCATCCGGCAGGTTCGGCAAATATCTCTGGCATGTTCAGTGTCCTTTCAAGGAAGCAAGCGCAGCTTCGGCAAGCGTTTCTGTTCCCAACTTCATCGGTGCGAGGTCGATGTTCTGATCGCCCATTGCACCGTTCAGATAACGCGCATACACGCCTTCAGAAATGACTGCGAGACGGAAGCTGGAGAATGCGCGATAGTAACCGATGTTCGATACATCACGTCCGGTGCGATTTGCATAGCGCTCGACCAGATGTTCGTACGTCGGAAACCCGGCGAGACCAGAGGGATCATTCGTACGCAACATCGGTTGACCTGGGTTTGTCCAGTAGACACCGATGTAACCGAGATCAGCCAGCGGATCGCCAAGCGTGCAGAGTTCCCAATCGAGAACGCCGGTGATTTTCCCTGTGGTGGTGTCGGTGAGGCAATTGCCGAATCGATAATCACCGTGAGCAATGGCGACGCCTTCTTGCACCGGAATGTTTGCTGCAAGCAATCGCGCCACTTCTTCAACGGCAGGTAACTCGCGGGTCTTCGAATTGGCCCACTGTGTGCTCCAACGCTTGACTTGGCGTTCGACGTAGCCTTCGCGCTTCGCCAAATCACCAAGCCCCACTGCATCAATATCAACAGCATGAAGATCGGCAAGGACATCAATCAGATGTTCCGAGGCAGTTGTGCGCAGATGCTCTGGTAATTGATGTCCGCGCTCAGGGCTGTCGAGAACGAGCCCGTCGACGAAGGCCATCACATAGAACGGCGCACCATTGACTTCGACATCAGTGCACAGACCAAGTGTGCGCGGAACCGGCACATTGGTTTTGCCCACCGCAGAGATGATGCGATGCTCGCGCGCCATGTCGTGGGCTGTGGCAAGCACATGTCCCATCGGAGGTCGGCGCAACACAAACTGCATGCCGTTTGCATCGGTGACACGAAACGTGATGTTGCTCCGGCCACCCGCGATCAGGTCGTACGTATACGGTCCCTGCGCGTTCTCGATATTGGCGTCGAGCCACGCCCCTACTCGTTGTTCATCGATCCCCTGCATGAGGTTCGACCGTAGTTCGTTTTAACCCGGTCGGACGACGCCAACCACTTTCCACCAACGAATCGGACCAACTTTGACAACATCACCCGTCTGTGGAGCGTGAACCATTGTTCCGTTGCCCAAGTAGATACCAACGTGGTGGATCGGTGAACCCGTAAAAATCAGGTCGCCTGGTTGAGCCAGTTGCTTCGGGATTTTCGGAAGTGTGTTGTACTGCGAGCGTGAATTTCTTGCAAGCCCAACTCCCGCTTTGCCCCATGCGTATGCGGTGAGTCCGGAACAATCAAAAGCCTTGCCAGGCGAGCTCATGGCGTAGCGATACGGAACACCCAGTTGAGACAACGCAGCCTTGATTGCTTGCTGACTGCGAGCCGACACTTTCGGAATGTTGCCATACTTGCGCTGAATCGATGAATATTGACTTTTGTACCCAGCTTCTTCGCGCTGTGCATCTGTCAATGCCTGGGCATCACGACGCGAACGCTCTTCGCGCAACAAATCCACAAGGTCGCCCTGCACCGTTGACTTCAACTGCTCGTATCTGCTCGCTAACGCTTCGGCTGCGCCCTGGCGCTTCAAAACATCCTCACCGATTCGTTCGGCTTGCTTGCGCTTCTTTTCGAGTACGGCCTTTTTCTTCGTGAGCGACGTAGCGGTGGCATCGAGAGTGTCTGTCGTGAGCGAACCCTGGTTCATCGCAATCGATGTGAGCTGCCCGCGTTGCAGTGCATCTTGCACTCCACCCGCAGATGCAAAGAGATTGGTGAGGGTCGAGTTGCGACCGCCGTGCATGAATTGCGTGACAGCCGACATGTACAAGGTGCCGCGCATCTGCCCGAGCTGTGCTTCAGCGGCGGCGACATCGGACTGGGCACGATCGATCTCAACGGAGAGGTCGGCCTGAAGCACCAAGGACTCTGAATAGTTCTCGCCAAGAGCATCCATTTGCTCGGTGAGGTTTTCGAGCTGATCAGCGATGTTTGCGGCCTGTCGGCGCTTGTCGTCAATCGAGTCGGCCGAAGCGGCACGAGGGGCAATGGTGAGCCCCACCAGAATGCCGGTAGAGACGAGGAGTGCCAAGGCGGACCGAAATGGCCCCCGATGGTGACGGGTCGAAAACATGACCCCTGAAGGTTACTTGGGTACCCCGATAGACCCTTGTCGCCCCATATAAAGGCTAAAAGAGTGCATCTTGGCTATCGGCGGCTATTCCCACTCGATAGTTCCGGGAGGCTTTGAGGTGATGTCGTAGACCACCCGATTGATGCCAGGCACCTCATTGATGATGCGATTCGACATCTTTTCGAGAAGGTCATACGGCAGGCGTGCCCAGTCGGCAGTCATCGCGTCGTCGCTCGTGACGGCTCGAATGATGATGGGGTGGCCGTAGGTGCGCTCATCGCCCATGACTCCGACACTGCGGATATCTGCGAGCACAGCAAAGGCCTGCCAGATCTCTCGCTCGAGACCCGCCGCCTTGACTTCATGCCGCACAATTTCGTCGGCGTGCTGCAGTATTGCAACTCTGTCGGGAGTGACTTCACCAATGATGCGAACACCGAGGCCAGGACCAGGGAAGGGTTGGCGCCACACAATCTCATCGGACAAACCAACTTCTACTCCGACTTTGCGCACTTCGTCTTTGAACAGCGCGCGCAATGGCTCAGTGAGCTTCAATGTCATGTCATCGGGAAGCCCGCCGACATTGTGATGGCTCTTGATGACAGATGCTGTTCCGTCGGCGCCGCCACTTTCGACGATGTCTGGATACAGCGTTCCCTGCACGAGAAACTTTGCATCGGTGAGGCCGCCGGTGTGCTCTTCGAAGATGCGAACGAACAACTCGCCGATTGCTTTGCGCTTTGCTTCAGGCTCGGTGATGCCCTTCAATTTTTCAAAGAAGCGCTGACCCGCGTCCACATGGATGAGTTCGATGCCCATGCTCTTGCGGAATGTCTCCACCACTTGTTCGCTCTCGCCACGACGCATGAGGCCGGTATCAACATAGACACACGTGAGTTGTGAGCCGATTGCGCGGTGCACGATTGCCGCAGCAACAGAAGAATCAACGCCACCGGACAAGCCGCAGATTGCCCGTTCGTTTCCGATCTGTGCACGAATTGCTGCAATCTGATCTTCGACAATGCTTGCCATTGTCCAGTCTTGTTTGCATCCGGCGATATCCACAAGGAAACGCACGAGCAGATCCTGACCACTTGATGTGTGCACCACCTCAGGGTGATACTGCACTCCATATATACGGCGTTCATCGTTTTCGATGACGGCGTGCGGTGCATCGGGTGTTGCGGCTGTACCAATAAAGCCAGCCGGAACATCGCTGACAAAATCGAAATGGCTCATCCATACGTCGTGCACTTGCGGTGTTGCATCGCCGAGCAAGCGCGATGTTGTCGAGCTGCGTGTGAGCGTTGCCCGACCATATTCTCCGCGACCACCACGAGCAACGACGCCACCCAGTTGTTGAGCAACGAGTTGACACCCATAGCAAATACCAAGAATGGGGATCCCGAGTTCGTAAATGGCCGGATCAAGCATCGGTGCGCCATCAACATGCACGCTCTTTGGGCCACCGGACAAGATGATCGCGCGAGGAGCCTTTTCCATCACTTCAGCTGCCGTGATGCGATGCGGAACTATCTCGGAATAAACCTGAGCTTCACGCACTCGCCGTGCGATGAGTTGGGCGTATTGAGCACCAAAATCGACAACGAGCACCGTGTCGTGTTGTGTGACGCCTGCAATTGAAACCATGACCTGTTCAACACTAGTGGGCATGAGACGATAGACCCATGCCCCGTTACGCCCCTATTGCTTGTGTCGTTCTTCTCAGTGTCGCTCCATTCGGATTGGCGCGCGCCTCAGCAGCCGATACTCCGACTGACACATCCGTACCCACCACCGTCATTTCTCCCGATTCCACATTTGTGTATGACCTGGTCAACGAGCCGTCTCAATG
>JBEAXB010000136.1:0-5523 GCA_041160045.1 Actinomycetota bacterium | reverse complement strand
TAGATCTGGCCGTGCGGGTGCGAGATGGTGGCACCGATTTCGGCACCTCTGTTTTCAAACACGATGACATATTCGCCTTTTGGCATTTCCTGCAAGGCTGCCGTGCGTTGCGCCCACAAGTCGACAACAGCACGGGCACCAATGTCGCCAAGCGATGCAAAGGTGTCTTCGTGATGCGGTGTGTACAACACCACCTCGCAATAGCCCGGATCTAATGCGGGCCAACGGTTCGCAAAAGCACGTACGTCGTATTGGACCGGAGCCTCGAGGCCGCCGAGGCAGAACGGACAATCACTGACAGGGAGGTTCGGTCGGCTCTGGCGGTCGGCAACGATGTGCACCACAGTGCCGAGATATGTATCGGTGCGAATTTCTCGAGTCATCGACCCAAGTCTGCCAGTTGGCTAACCAATCAGACAGCGCACTCGGATTCGCCGACTTCGCCCGAGAATGGGCCAGTCTCGCCAAAGTCGACAAAGAAGTCCGGAGCCACTGCGGGCAATGGAATCTCATCAAGATCGCGCAAGCCATCAGCCACTGCAACAGCGCCACCCGAGCGGGCAAGCCACGCCTGGAATGTTTCAGTTGCGGCTCGCTCACCGGCAAACCTGCGCACCACGCGGGCCACTGCCTCAGGCGCAGCCTTTGCGGGAACGCGCAATGCCTTTTCGCCGAAGTGAATCTGTTCATCGCCGACATAGCCGCCAAGAAGCATCTGGTAACCAGGCAATGATTCGCCATGGGCACGACGCTCGACGCCAAAGAAGCCGATGTCGCTTGCATGGTGCTGACCACAACTGTTGGTGCAACCAGAGATGTTGATGCGCACGCCGCCTACTTCGGCAAGACCTTCTTCTTCCAGTTTCTGACCAATGGCATCGGCGAGTCCACGTGATTGCGTGACTGCGATATTGCACGTATCTGCACCAGGGCAGGCAACGACATCGCGTGCCAACTCTGCGCCGGGCCTCGCCATACCGATTGCATCGAGCATGTCGTACAGTTCGCGCATTTGGCTTGGCTGCAGGCTGCGAAATACCACGTTCTGACGGTTCGACAAACGCACATCAGATTTGAAGTGACGCTGAATGTTGGCAAGTGCACGAAACTGTGCAGTCGTGATGTCACCAAGAGGTGCATATGCGATTGCCGACACGGTGCCGTTTGCTGCTCCGCGAATCACGCTTGCATTTTCCCAACGACGGAACGGATCTGACGATGTGAAGTTGATGATCGTGCTCTGGCCAACCTGAGACACTTCACCTTCGGTGATACGACCAGCAGGTGCATCGCCAGCAGAAAGTACTTCTGGCGGAATTCCACCAGGCCATGAAGACGATGCAGGAAGAGTGTGGCGAATCTTGATGACGCGACGACGCACTTCATCAATACCCAACTGATCAACGACCCACTTCAGACGAGCACGCAACTTGTTGTCACGGTTGCCGGTTTGTTCGAACACGCGCAATGTTGCTTCGATCGTTGGCAGCAGATCCTCGCGCGATGTGAAATCCTCGAGGGCAAGTGCCGGATGGGGATTAGCACCCAAACCACCAGCGATATACACGCGGAACCCAGGTTCGATGCTGCCGTCTTCGAGGGTACGCGTCGTGGCAACAACACCCACATCGTTGAACATGGCCTGACCACAGTCAGTCGAGCAGCCAGAGAAGTTCACCTTGAACTTGCGAGGCAAGCGCTGGCCAATCGGATTGCGCACGAAATGGCGGTACACCGCTTCGGCCCATGGTGTGACGTCCATCTTTTCGTATGGGCATGCGCCAGCAAGGTGGCACGCCATCACGTTGCGCACTGTGTCGCCACATGCTTCGCGCGTCGTCAACTGCACATCGGCGATGCGACGCAGCAGATCGGGAATGCGCTTCAGGTCCACGAAGTGGAACTGGATGTTCTGGCGGGTGGTGATGTGTCCCCATCCGCGGGAGAACTCAGCGGACAAATCAGCCATCACGTCGAACTGCTCGGGCGTAATCGTGCCTGCAGGCAACTTGATACGCACCATTTGGTTCGTGCCACCTTGGCGCTGGCCATAGATGCCGTTGTTCAGACGCATCACGCGGAACACATCGTCGCTGATCTCGCCCTTCAGGAACTGATCAATCGCAATTTCGAATCGTTCGATGTCGCGCTGTTGTTCAGCATCGAGATCGCGGGGCATGGGGGCTTCAGCAATGGTCATGATTATTCCTTTTCGCCCACCTCACGGAGGGCATCTGCTAGTGCTTTTCGAAGTCGTCGGGTGGCATCGGGCGCAAGATGCAGCACCAATCCTTCGCCGGGTTTGCCAAGTGGCTCAACGGTGAGAACCGTGCGCGCAATCGCATCGTCGTAGTCGTCGCTCACGGCAATGGTCCATGTTGCTGGTGTTGCATCCTCAAGCCCTTCGGGCATGTCTGCAACATCGAACTGCACAACATCAATCGAGCGACGCATCTCAGGAACCTGCAACCAGTTGGTTGAGTTGGCTGCCATCAAGGAATTCATACGCTGCAACCGCACCAATCACAATGGTGCTCGGTGCCTTCAATGCAGCGTCAGCAAGTTGGCCAAGAGTGGTGCGCGTCGTGTGTTGCTCGGCGCGAGTGCCCCAACGAATCGCCGCCACCGGAGTATCAGCGGGCAATCCGCCATCCATCAGACGCGCCGCGATAATCGCGCGCTCAGCCACACCCATCAACACAACAATGGTGCCGCCCACTTTCGCAAGTGCTTCCCATTCGATATTTGCCGACCCACCATTTTCGCGATGGCCAGTAACCACGGTGAATGCGGGGGAGACGTTGCGATGTGTCACCGGAATGCCAGCGGCTGCCGGTACACCGATTGCAGACGTAATGCCCGGAACAACGGTGAACGGAATGCGCGCTTCCATCAGAGCCTGCGCTTCTTCGCCACCACGACCAAACACGAACGGGTCGCCACCTTTGAGGCGCACAATGTTTTTTCCTTGTGCCCCAAGATGCACGAGCAATGCATTGATGAGTTCTTGCGGAGTCGGGTTACCTGGCTTTTTGCCCACATCGATGAACTCGGTGCCGGGCTGTGCCATCTCAAGAATCGAATCATTCGACAAATAGTCATGCACGATCACGTCGGCTTCACGAATCAATCGCGCAGCCTTCACCGTGAGAAGGTCGGGGTCGCCTGGGCCTGCACCCACAAGATGAACGGTCATGACACAGCCTCGGTCTCGCGCACGACAGGGCATGACATTCCCGCAGTCATCATGGCGTTTGCAATGATGGGCTGCCAATCGACATCTTCGGTTGAGAGGCCCTCTTCATGAATGCGTGCACGCTCGACAGCGAGCTGTGCCACAACATCGGCGAACTCGGGAACAATGGAGAGCTCGAGATGCGAGCGCAACCACGATGCAAGCGCAGGGCTTGCACCACCCGTCGACACTGTGACCATCAGTGAACCACGACGCAATGTTGCAGGAAGTGTGAATGCGCAACGGTCGGGATCATCGGCTGAGTTCACCCAGATGCCGCGCAATTCGCATTCGTCGTAGATCTGCTGGTCGACAGCCATGTTTCCCGTAGCCGTGATCACCAAGCGAAAGTTCGCAACATCGCCTGATGCGTATTCGCGCTTCTGAAGCGTGACGGGCAGGTCCTGAAACTCATCCACGAAGTCAGGCGACAGCACCGTCACTTCGCCCCCTGCGGCAAGTAGTTGTTGCACCTTGCGATAGGCAATGCGTCCGCCGCCCACCACGAGCACTGGGCGCCCAGTCAGGTCGCCCACCACGAGCACTGGGCGCCCAGTCAGGTTGAGATTCACGGGAAACTGCACGACTGGCAGGCTAGCCCTATTCCTGACAAAACCAGTCGGAATTAGGGGGAATCACCCTTGGCACATCCGTGTGTTAACCACTGTGCAGCCGCACCCTACAAAGAGGTATCTCGTGAAAGCGACCCGTTTCGCCATCAATTCAGTTCTATTCATGGCCCTGGCGCTCGTTGCCACGTCCTGCGGAGGCGGCGGGGTGGACAATGTCGACACCTTCGAGAAAAAGCTCACGTGGGGCACATGCAAGGGCGAAGACGCTCCGAAAGACCCCTTCGAGTGTGCGTCACTCACTGTGCCGGCCAACTACCGCAATGCCGAGGGTGACACGCTGACGATTGCGCTCGTTCGTCTCCCCGCATCGAAGGGCAAGACGAAGGGAATCATCCTCACCAATCCTGGCGGTCCCGGTGCGTCCGGCCTTGAGTTCGTGCAATACACAGGTCGAGATCTGGTGACTTCTCTCGGGTTAGAAGAATTCGATGTTGTGGGCTTTGATCCCCGCGGAGTTGATCGCTCTGATGGCGTGCGGTGCCTCACCGACAAACAACTCGACGACTTTCTCTATGTTGACGACACCCCTGATACTCCTGCAGAAAAAGAACTCGATAAGAAGTCCGACGGCTACGACAATGTCTGCACCGACAAGTACGAATCAGCGCTGAAGAATTTCTCAACTGAGTCCACCGCACGCGATATGGATCTCATTCGCGCCAGCATGGGTTTCGAGAAAATGCATTACCTCGGTATTTCATATGGCACGTATCTCGGTGGCGTGTATGCCGCGTTGTTCCCCGATCGTGTTGCATCGATGGTTCTCGATGCGGCCTTCGACCCACAGGGCGACACACCAGAGCAGGAATACACCACGCAGGCAGAAGGGTTTGAAAAAGCTTTTAACAACTGGGTGAAATGGTGTGAAGATTTCGAAGAGAAGTGTTCTTTCCATTCTGATGATGTGAAGAAAGATTGGCTCGCGTTAGCTGAGAAACTCGACAAGACCTCTCTTGTATCGGGCAAGCGCGACGTGAACCATAATGTGATGGACACGGCCACCAGGGCTTCTCTCTATGCAGAATTCATGTGGAAAGACCTCGGTCGCGCACTTTCTTCGGCACAAGATGGCGATGGGGCCGCACTGTTGAAAATCGCTGACAGCGACAATGGACGCGCAGAAGACGGCACATACTCCACCCAGAATGATTCGTCCTATGTCATTCGGTGTGCAAGTGGCATGGAACGACAAGAGCCCAAGGACGTGAAGGCCTTGTTGAAAAAGCTGCAAATGGTTGCGCCGTGGTACGCGCGTGGATATGAGGAAAGTGATTTTTCCGATGTTGGGTGCGAAGACGGTTTCGGATCTCCCTCGCTTGCCGAAGTGACGTACTCTGGCACCGCACCTGTTGTGGTTGTTGGTGGCAAGAATGATCCAGCCACTCCATTTCGGTGGTCCGAAGAAATGACCAAGAACATGGGAGATGCGGCGCGTCTTGTCACATTCACCGGTGAAGGACACAGTCAGATTCTCGTTGCTCGCTGTGTCGACAAAATTGCAGGAGCAGTCTTTACAAAGGGTGTCCTTCCGAAGCAGGGAGCAGTGTGCGCTCCGGACGTTCCCATGGCCAAACCAACCTGGTGGGAGAGCACTGTGTCTGTCTCTGGCGTCAAACTCGATGCTGAGAGGATGAACTACTACTTCGGACTCAAGCC
>JBEAXB010000135.1:0-4120 GCA_041160045.1 Actinomycetota bacterium | reverse complement strand
GGGTCTCGACATTGGTTTCGATCGTGGCACAACAGTGAGCAATTACGAATCACCGTTCGAATTCACCGGAAACCTGACAAAGGTTGTTGTTGATTTGGCGAACGATCAGGTTCTTGATTTTCATGGCAGCAGTCGCGCGACAATGGCGCGCGACTAATTACTTTTTACCCGAAACACTGACTTCGCGAAATGGCATATCGCGATCAATTTGTGGCTCTTTCGGCAATCCAAGAATCATCTCGCCAATAATGTTGCGTTGAATCCAAGAATCATCTCGCCAATAATGTTGCGTTGAATCTGATCGGTGCCACCACCAATTGAAGTGAAGAATGCATTGAGATGCGAATAGTTTGCATCTCGTGATTGTGGATTCGCATCGCCATCTAATGCACCTTGTGCGCCAAGCAATTCACTGTGAAGATGGCCGGCAAAATGCAGCATGCCCGACATCGCAAGTTTGCCGAGCGACGCAAGCGGAGACGACCCACCTGCTTGGCTGACAGCTTTCCCGCGATCCCCGTTCCAGTCATTCACCATGCGCATGCAGTACAAACGCGCCAGCTTCTGGCGCACAACCGGGTCGTCTGACTTGCCGGCATTTTGTGCAACAGCAACCAAAGACAAATCAGGTGACGGAATCTTTCCATGCGCTGCAGTTGTTGCACCACCTGGGCCTCGCACACCACGTCGTGATACACCCATTGCGGCCCGCTCGTACGCGAGAGCCGATTGCAACACCCACCAACCCTTGTTCAGATCGCCCAACACGTTGTCAATGGGCACTCGTGCATCGGTAATGAACACTTCGTTGAAACGCGAGTCGCCGGTAGCTTGACGCAGCGGACGCACTTCGACGCCTGGTTGATTCATTGGCAACCAGAAGAACGTGATGCCCCGATGCTTCGGCTGATCCCAATCTGTGCGGGCAATCAACATCCCGATGTCGGCGGCTTGTGCACCAGAGGTCCATACCTTTTGCCCATTGATGACCCATTCGTCGCCGTCGCGTACTGCAGTTGTGCGGATACCGGCAAGATCAGAACCCGCACCAGGTTCGCTGTACAACAAGCACATCGCCACTTCATCGAGAAGTAGTTTGCGCATGTACTGGGATTTCAATGCATCGTTCCCAAACCCAACCATGGTTCCTGCCCACAAGTTGAACTTGTCTTGGCCCGGACCTGATACTCCAGCGGCGGCAAAGACAGCTTCAATTTCCTCGGCTTCATCGTTAGTGAGGCCACGTCCAAACCATTCCGTTGGCCAACGCAGCGCTGCCCATTTGGCATCGACACACATTTCTCGCCACTTCGCCAGGTCCATCTCGGGCTTCCAATTGTCTGCAATGAACTGTCGTGCTTCGCCTACGAGATCAGTCATGTCACACCTCCACTTGTCTGGCTTCTCCCGTGACCTTAGACCGTGATTAGGCCTGCCCGACTAGTTGGTGCGTCCGGCCGTGGCTGCAAGAAGACCCAGCAGAACAAACAGCACCCCTGAGACATATCGCTGGATGAATGGCAAGGTGCGGCCCCGCAGCAATACATGGCGCAGGCCACTTGCCATCAGGGAATACGACCCGTTGAAAATGGTGGCCAGCACTACAAAGACGACTCCGAGCACCAGCGACTGAAGATTGGCATGTTCCGCATTCGTATCGACAAATTGGGGAAAAATCGAAAGGAAAAACAAAGCTGTCTTCGGGTTCAGAGAATTGATCACGATCCCTTGGCGAAATGCGAAACCGGGAGTAACAACAGATTGGTCTGCGCTGATGATTGTTGGCGTTCGCAACAACGTACGCAGCCCCGAATACACCAAGTATGCAACACCGGCCCACTTCACCACATTGAACAATGTCGGGGATGCAGCAAGCACAGCACTGAGCCCGCCTGCTGCAAACAACATCTGAATCGTGTCGCCCACTTCCAAACCGGCAACAGCTGCAAGACCCACTTTTCGGCCATCGGCGATGCTGCGGTTGAGGATGTAGATCACGGCTGGCCCTGGTATCAGCAGCAATGCGATTGTCGCGGCCATGAAGGCGATGAGGTTCGACCATTCGGGCACAGTCGATGATACCAATCGGTATGAATGCGTTACTTGATTTCCGAGAGACGGCAATTGCCCCTTATAGGTTGATGAAGTGATTACAACGGGGCGCAGTTCATATTCAGTGACAGCGAGCACCAACCGCGACGGAACATCCACGATTGCGGCCAATGGTTACGACATTGTCTTTTCCTCTTCTCCCGCAGAGAACGAACACCTACCAGGTCCCGCCGAACTTCTTCTCGGTTCATTCTCTGCATGCATACTCAAGAATGTTGAACGGTTCGGAGAGATGCTCCCTTTTGCCTGGCGAGATGCATTGATCGAAATACATGGGGAGCGTCAAGAAACTCCCCCACGCATCACACGGATTCAATACTTACTCACGATTGACACCGACGAACCTCTCCATCGTTTAGAGCTTCTTCATCAGAACATCTCCAAACATGGGACCATTTACAACACACTGGCAGCTGTTTGTTCCATTGAAGGTCGCGCGGTTATCGGTGTCACTTCGCAAGGTATTTAAGTAACATCAGTTACACCTCGTGTACCCATACGGTGATTGCATGAAGTCCCGTTATTTAGTTCTCCCACTGATCACTCCAATTGTTGCCCTTTTTGTTCCTTTTGCAATTGCATCTGCCGCAGATGTTCCCACGGTCCCCCTTTCAACCGCTGAGGCATATTCGGTGCTTGCCGGCTCGACTGTCACCAATACCGGACCATCTGTCCTCAATGACAGCCTGGGCCTGTCTCCTGGAAGTTCTGTCACTGGCTTTCCACCAGGAACCATCACAGCGCCAGGTGTCAAGAACATCGCAAACCCTGCCGCAGTCACAGCAAAAGCCAATCTGACCACCGCGTATCTCAATGCCAAGGGTCGTTCGATTTCTGCAACAGTAAAAGCTGACCTTGCAGGATTAACACTCGGGCCTGGCGTTTATGCAGCGAACGGAAAAGGTCCACTCAGTCTCTCGGGCAGTCTCACACTGAATGCGAACGGTAATGACAATGCAGTTTTCATCTTTCAGACAGACTCAACGTTGATTACTGCATCGTCGAGCACCATGATTCTTACCAATGGTGCAAATGCATGCCGGGTCTTCTGGCAAGTTGGTAGTTCTGCAACGCTCGGTACAAGTTCACGATTCAAAGGATCAATTCTTGCGCTGACATCAATTACTGCAACCACTAATGCCCGCATCGAAGGTCGGCTTCTTGCCCGAAACGGCGCAGTCACTCTTGATACGAATACATTCACAGAACCTTCCTGCGTACAAGCCCCTGTTACGACCACAACAGTTCGTGGTGCAACAACGACAACGGTTCGTGGTGCAACGACCACAACAGTTCGTGGTGCAACAACAACACTTCCTTCTTCCCCAACCACAACTCCGACTACTCCCACAACAGTTCCAGGCGGCTCCACTCTCCCCGCCACCGGATCGAGCTATCTGTATCCCCTAGCTGCCCTTCTTATGATTGGCTTTGGATTTTCGGTCCGGATATTGAGCGTCCGTCGAGTTCGCTGAGGCGTTTGCGGTGAATCTGCTTGTGTCGGTAGATAGGTGAGAAAATTACAAATCTTTGTGCTGGTACTGGTGGTAGCAGTTCTCGCCCAGACCGTTCGGAAGTCTTCGGCAGACGTTACGAACGTCGAACTAGGCACGGCCATCAATTATTCGGTACTGGCTGGGTCGACAGTGACAAACACCGGACCATCAGTCCTCGTTTCAAGCATCGGACTCTCCCCTGGTTCATCAGTGACAGGCTTCCCGCCCGGATCCGTGACAGCCCCCGGCACGATAGATATTTCAAACCCAGCAGCCGTCACTGCGAAAGACAACTTGACAACTGCTTACTTGGATAGCGCAGGACGGTCTGTTACGTCTGTAGTGACGGCCGATCTCTCAGGCTTAGAGCTCGGGCCCGGTGTGTATTCTGCAGCTGCAAAAGCGCCACTTGCGCTGACAAGCACCCTGACTCTTAATGGCGGTGGCGACAACAATGCCGTCTTTATCTTTCAAACTGACTCCACTCTGATTACCAGTTCTTCCAGTGTTGT
>JBEAXB010000134.1:0-5690 GCA_041160045.1 Actinomycetota bacterium | reverse complement strand
CGCAGGCGACCGCATTTTGTACGACGCAGACACCCACATCATGGAACTGCCAGATTTCCTGAAGAAGTTCGCTGATCCGGAGATTCGCGATGAACTCCCATTGGTCGATTACGGCCGCTCTCTCGTCACCGATGAAGAAGTGGCAATCATTGTCGACAATGGCTCACAGCACTCCGACGAACACAAGGAGTCGCTCATTGCCCTTGGTGATCGCATGATCACCGAAGTCAAGGAGATTCAGGCACTTGGTGCGTTCGACAAGCACGACCGCGTGATTGCTAACGACATGCTTGGCTTCAAGAAGCAGTTGGTGTTCCCAACGCACTCGCTGCACATGCCGTTCTCGCCCAGCAAGAAGATTGAAGACAAGATTCGTTATGGCGGTGCGCGTGCGCACAACCGCCATATGGCCGACTTCTGCTCGATTGATGATCGCCTGATGGGCGTTGCAGCAATCCCAATGGAGAACCCCGAGCTCGCACTGAAAGAAGTGCAGTGGAGCATCGACAATGGTCTCGAAGCAATGTGGGTACCTCATCGCCTTGCCGGTGAACGTTCGCCGACCCATGTTGATTTCAATCCGATGTGGGCCTTGCTACAAGAAGCACAAGTTCCTGTGGTGTTCCATGTTGGCGGCAACCCGTTGCAACTTCGCCCCGAGTGGAACAACAACGGCCGTACAGTCACCAAGGACTGGATGGGCGGCGGCGAAAATGTTCGCGCTCGCGATGCGGCAGTTCTGCATCAGGGAATCGAAACGTACATCTCGATGATGATTCTCGATGGTGTTCTCGAAGACTTCCCGAATTTGAAATTTGCATCCGTTGAACTTGGTGCCGGCTGGGTGCCCGAAATGATCGTGCGTCTCGACCACGTACATGGCGCGTACTCGCGTGTTGATGAGCGTTTGAAGAGCTTCAAGCGCAAGCCATCCGAACAAATCCGTGAGCAGTTCGCGTTTACTCCGTTCGTGTTCGAAGACGTTGCACGTCTCATCGAGCAGTCAAACGATGATCTGTATCTTTTCTCAAGTGATTATCCACACACCGAAGGTGGTCGTGACCCGATTGCACGTTTCGAATCGTGCATGAAAGATGTACCGCAGGTATCTGTTGACAAATTCAACTCCGGCAACTTCCTGCGCGTCTTCCCACGTGCACGTGTGGCCGCGAACCACTAGCGCCATGGAGACCCTCGACTTCAACCCGGATGAACTACGTCAGAGATATCGCGATGAGCGTGACAAACGCGTTCGTACCGATGCCAATGAGCAGTACACCGAAATTGCGGGCGAGCATGCTCACTATCTCGATGACCCGTACATCACCCTTCAGGAACGTGCGCCAATCATCAAGGAAGTGCAAGTAGCAATCGTCGGTGGCGGCTTTGGCGGCATGCTTGTCGGAGCACGTTTACACGAAGCAGGCGTGCACGATTTCACCATCATTGAAAAGGGTGGCGACTTTGGCGGTACGTGGTACTGGAACAGGTATCCGGGCGCTGCGTGCGATGTCGAGTCCTATATCTATCTGCCCTTGTTGGAAGAAACCGGTTTCATTCCCGCTTCGAAGTACACGCCCGCACCAGAAATCCTGGCGCATTGTCATCGCATCGCCGAACATTTCAATCTGTACACGCGATCGATGCTGCAGACAGAAGTGACCGATGTGCAGTGGAACGAAGAATCACGCCGTTGGATTCTCCGCACAAACCGCGGTGATGAGATTCGTGCACGCTTCATCAGCATGGCCAATGGTCCGCTTCACCGGCCGAAGTTGCCAGGTATTCCCGGAGTCGGAACATTCGAAGGTCATTCCTTTCACACCAGCCGTTGGGATTACGACTACACGGGTGGCACCAGTGAAGGAAATCTCACCGGACTTGCGAACAAACGTGTCGGCATCATTGGCACCGGTGCAACCGCCGTGCAATGTGTTCCGCATCTTGGTGCTGGCGCACAACAGCTCTACGTTTTCCAGCGCACACCATCGTCGATCGACGTGCGCAACAACCGCCCAACAGATCCGGAATGGGCGAGCACGCTCGAACCAGGTTGGCAGCGTCGTCGCAATGAGAACTTCACCAACCTCACATCAGGAATGTTCGATTCGGAAGACCTCGTGAATGATGGTTGGACCGAAATCATTGGCAACCTCATGTTGCGCGCCCGCAAGGAAGGTGGCCTCGGCACAGATCCGGAGCAAATCGGCACCATCGTCGAAGTTGCAGACTTTGAAAAGATGAACCAAGTGCGTTCCCGCGTTGACGACATCGTCAAAGACCCCGCAACCGCTGAGGCGCTCAAGCCGTGGTACCGACAGTTCTGCAAGCGTCCGTGTTTCCACGATGACTATCTGCCGACATTCAACCGTCCCAATGTCACGCTTGTGGATACAGGCGGACACGGTGTCGAGCGCATCACGCCGAAGGGCATCGTTGCAAACGGTGTCGAGTACGAAATCGATTGCCTTATATATGCAACTGGTTTCGAAGTGGGTACTGATTACGCGCGTCGTTCGGGGTACGAAGTACACGGCTCCGATGGAATGACAATCACAAGCAAGTGGGCCGAGGGTGTCTCTACGTTCCACGGTTTCTTCTCGCGCGGCTTCCCCAACTGTTTCATCGTGTCAACAGCTCAGTCGGGTTTCTCCGTCAACTTCCCGCACATGCTGAATGAACAGGCGATTCACATCGCCCATGTGATCAAGCATGCAACGGATGAGGCAATCACCCGCATCGAACCAAGCGAGCAGGCCGAACATGATTGGGTGGAACTCATCAAGTCCAACTCGACGATGAACCTGAAGTTCCTCGAATCCTGCACACCCGGGTATTACAACAACGAAGGCAAACCAGCCGAGCGAGCTGCCCAAAATGGCAGCTACGGCAAAGGCCCCAATGCATTCGTCCGTTTGCTCGAAGCATGGCGCAAATCTGGTGATTTTGAGGGCCTCGAGCTCTCTCGCTGACCAAATAGCGGCTTCGATACGGTCATTTGGCCGGTCAGTGTTTAAGTTTGAGGAATGGATTTTGTTTACCCACCTCAGGCCGACACATACCGCACCAAGGTGCGCTCATTTCTCGATGCCAATCTTCCGAAAGACTGGAAGGGCATCGGCGCACTGAATCACACAGATGCCGCCGCATGGACTGAAGAGTGGCGCAAGAAGTTGGCCGCCGAAGATCTCCTCGCGATCACATGGCCAAAGCAATACGGTGGCGCAGGCCTCACAGCAATCGAGTCGCTCGTTGTTGCTGAAGAATTCGCAAAAGCCGGTGTTCCAGGCGGCGGACCAAACGATGGTTTCGGAATCGGGATGTTGGGCAACACCATTCTTGCTGTCGGCACCGAAGAGCAAAAGAAGCACTACCTTCCTCGCGTACTTTCCGGCGAAGATCGTTGGTGCCAGGGTTACAGCGAACCATCGGCCGGTAGCGACCTTGGAAACCTCGGATGTCGCGCAGTCCTTGACGGCGACGAGTGGGTCATCAACGGCCAAAAGATCTGGACATCAGCAGGTCACCTTGCAAACCACATCTTCGTTCTTGCACGTACATCACCCGACGATGTGAAGCATCGCGGCATCACTTTCCTTTTGGTCGACATGCGCCAAAAGGGTGTCGAAGTTCGTCCCATCACCATGATGTCAGGCGACTCGGAATTCAACGAAGTGTTCTTCACCGATGCCCGTTGTCCAAAAGAAGCAGTCGTTGGCGAAGTCAATGGTGGCTGGATGGTCGCCATGACACTTCTCACGCGGCGCAGGTGCAGTTGTCAGCGGAATTTCCTTCCGTGGAGAACTCGACAAGCTCACCGGTTTTGCACAGAGCAAGGGCCTTACAAAGAACCCACATATGCGTCAGCGATTCGCTCAGGCTCATATCAAGGTTGAGATCATGCGTTTCCTCGGATACCGCGCACTCACCGCATTCCTCAATGGCAACCAGCCAGGACCCGAAGCATCAATCGGCAAATTGTGGTGGAGTGCTGTCGATGTTCTTGGTGCAGATGCAATGGTTCCTGTTGGCCAGACCCCGCACACCGCATTCACCACCGACTCACCAGGTTCACCAAACGACAGTGCGAACTGGGTTGGTGTTTTCCTCAATGCTCGTGCCGGAACTGCTCGTGCCGGAACAATTTACGCAGGTACCAGCCAGGTGCAGCGCGGCATTGTCGGCGAACAAGTTCTTGGTTTGCCAAAGGAGCCCCGTGCAGACGGCGGCCCATGGAAGAACATTCCCGGCCACGGCTGATTTCTAACTGGCAATATCTCGTTTGCCGTAGAAGTAATAGGTCGCCACCGAACACGGTGCGATGACCGATGAAACCCAGACAAGACCAGAAACGCTGATGCCCTTTGTCATGGGCATAGTTCCGATTGTCCATTGAAATGGGTTCACCGGGTTCACCGTGTCGAAAAAATCGACAAGGGGAGCGAGGGAGTAAAGCACAAACAGTGCGATTGCAATCGACATCGAGACTCCGAGCGCCACGTTTCGTTTGCCGGTTAGTGCGCCCAAGGCTGCCGCAATTGTCTCCATGAGAAAACCGAGCGCCATCAACACGAGCGATCCTGCAATGAATCGTGAAATCGGAATCGACATGTCGAGTATTCGGGCACCAATCGTGAGCGAGACAAAGAAAGCGACGCTGATGGAAAACAGAACCGTGGTGGCCGCAACGAATCGTGTGAACACAATGGAGGTTCTGCTGATCGGCAATGACAGCAGAATGTCGGCGGTTCCGAGTTCTTCTTCCTCCGTTGTCAATCGTGCGCCCCACATGCAGCCAAGACTGATGAAGATGAATGGCACCACAAAAGACAACAACTCAGCAGAGAGGTAACCGGCCTCCGATGTGTAATCCGTGATGCGAATGATCTCCTTAATCACATCGGGAAATTCATCGATCAGAGCAGACCACCCTTCAGACGATGATCGAACAGTTGGATAGACGGAGAGTTGTAGCACCACAAGTGCAACGACACCAAACATCCACCCGAAAGCACCACGTAGATGATCGCGAATGGACTTGGCAAAGAGTGCGCTATGAAACATCGTCGTCATTTTCCGTTTGCGAAAGAAAAATTTCCTCAAGTGATGGTTCCTTCGAACTGACCCCGATTGCTCCCAGGTCAACAGCAATCCTCAGCAGCTCTGTTTCTGGCCCGACAATGTGGCACTCAATCGTGTTTCCTTCACGCGACACATGCTCTACCCCCGGACAGAACGTGAACCGCTCTGTCGACACTTGCTCAGGGAAATCAAAACTCACGATTCGTGAGATGCGTGATTTCAACGAGAGCACATCATCAACCACCACCAAATGGCCCTGGTTGACAATCGCAACTCGCGAGGCAAGTTGCTCCACTTCATGCATGAGATGTGAAGACAGAAGCACAGCCGCTCCGGCGTCACGAGCCTCGAGAAGAATGAGTTCGAATTGGTGCTGCACAATCGGGTCGAGACCAGATGTAGGTTCATCGAGAATCAGAACCTTTGGGTTGTGCATGAGAGCCTGAACCACACCCACTTTTTGTTTCGTACCCTTCGATAACCCACCAATGCGGGCCGTTGTGTTGAGCGATAATCGGCTTGCGAGTTCATTGATGCGACCACTGCAATCAAGACCCCGCATGCGCGACATGAATGTCAGGTACTCCTGCACAGTCAGGTTCTTATAC
>JBEAXB010000133.1:0-3873 GCA_041160045.1 Actinomycetota bacterium | reverse complement strand
ATCTATATCCACGACCGCGTGAAGGACATGATTGTGTCGGGCGGAGAGAACGTGTACCCAGCCGAGGTTGAAAGCGCACTGATGAGCCATCCGGGTATCGCCGATATTGCAGTCATTGCCGTCCCTCACGAAAAGTGGGGCGAAACAGTCAAAGCCATCGTTGTGAGGAAGCCCGATGTCGATGTCACCGAAGCCGAGATCATCGAATTCTCCAAGGGTCTTCTTGCTCGCTTTAAGTGCCCAACAAGTGTCGATTGGATCGATGCATTGCCACGCAACCCGAGCGGAAAGATCCTGAAGAAGGATCTTCGTGCACCGTATTGGGAGGGTCGCGAACGAATGGTGAACTAACCGTTCGTTTTATACCTTTCGAACAACGCTCGACTTGAGGTACATGGCACCAAAGCCATCAACCTTGCAGTCGATGTCGTGATCACCGTTGTCGCGCACCAGACGAATGTTGCGCACCTTTGTCCCAACCTTGATGCTGGTGGGTCTGCCATTGACTTTCAGGTCTTTCACAACTGCAACCGTGTCACCATCGGAAAGAACATTTCCGGCTGAGTCACGAATGACGGATGGTTCATTGCTGTCTGCATCTTCGTCTTGCGCACCCGGCGACCATTCGTTGGCACATTCCGGACACACCAACAGTGCGCCCATCTCGTAGCTGTAAATGCATTTGCATTGTGGACACGGTGGAAGTTCGCTCATAGGTTCCACCGTAATCGTTGAGCGATACAACTACTGCTTTGCCTCTTAATCAGACAGTTGCAACAGCGATAATTGCTTCGTGTTCCAAGCTGGCAACCACTTTGCCGTCAACCGTGATGTGCACATCGGCAATCGCACGTTCTCCACCTTGCTCGAACCGGCGAACAACAACTGTGTTCACCGTGGCGATGCTCCCGCTGGCGGCAAGCCCATGATGACGAATGATGCTTCGAGTGTGAATCCATTGTCCACGTGCAACGTGATGCTGAAACACTTGGTTTGCAAGTGCCGGCCACACTGCCGGATGCACCACATCGTTTGCCGAACATAAGGTGTGATCATCACCGAGACGAATGCCGTAATCGCTTCCCCACTCACCCTTCAATTCGAATTCCATCTCGGGCATTGATTCACCATCGCGCATCGGGGTTAATGCATCTGCCGCAACAACTGCCTGAAACATTGCTCGGGGCTGCTCGGGTTCAGATGTGATTGCATGAATCAAGAACGGATCATCGATGGTCGGGCGAAGATGAACAAGATCTCCGTCAAAGACAGGGCGACGAAAACGCAACTCGCCCCCACCATGGCCTACCCAATCAAGCCCGAGGGCATCAATCAGTGGATGAGCCAGATAGGCGTACGTTGAAACACCTGCCACGAGTGCCCGAGGAAAACCTGCAGCCTGAGCGCCCGCATCGGTATGAATCGCGTTTCGGCCATGTTCAGGCAGATTGACGGCAATAACGCTCCAATCATGAGGGACTGGGCTGGTTTCCGGTGACATCTGGCAACTGTAGCCCTGCCAATCTATAGAGAGGTCAAGGGGGCAGCCATGTCTAATAACAATGTCGACGTTGTCGTAGCAGGGGCCGGATTTTCCGGCATCTATCTCGTGCATAAATTACGACAAGCAGGCTTTTCATTTCGCGTGCTCGAATCGGGCGGCGATGTTGGCGGCACGTGGTACTGGAACCGCTACCCCGGTGCGCGTTGCGACATTCCGACAACGGACTACACCTACTCGTGGGACCCTGATCTTGAACATGAATGGACATGGTCTGAAAAGTACGCAACGCAACCCGAGATTCTTCGCTATTCGCAGTTCGTAGCAAACAAGCACGACGTGTACCCGCACATCACATTCAACACAAGCGTTACGAATGCTGCGTGGAACGATTCCACCAAGAAGTGGACAATCACAACAAGTACAGGCGACGCAATCACATGCAGTCACTACATCATGGCAACTGGCTGTCTCTCCGTTCCAAAAGACCCCGACATTGCAGGCAATGAAGAATTCGCTGGTGGCATGTATGTCACCGGACGTTGGCCACACGATGAAGTTGACTTCACCGGTCGTCGCGTAGCAGTCATCGGCACGGGCTCATCGGGCATCCAATCAATTCCGTTGATTGCACAACAAGCAAGCGAAGTCACGATCTTTCAGCGCACACCAAACTTTTCGGTGCCTGCGTACAACGGACCAGTCAGCCAAGACCGCAAGGCTCCCCTGCTTGCCGACCGTGATGCCTATCGCGAATCTGCAAAGTGGACCCGTGGCGGTGTGCCCCTTCCTGCATCCGAAGTTTCAGTACTCACCGCAACTCCGGAACAGCGCCGTGAGTTGTTTGAAGAAGGATGGAAGCGTGGAGAGCTCTTCTCGATTCTTGGAATTTTCACTGATCAAAGTTCGAACCGCGAAGCAAACGACATTGTCTCAGAGATGATCCGCGAAAAAATCCGTGATGTTGTGAAGGATCCGGTCACTGCTGAACTGCTCAGCCCGAAGACCTACCCATTCGGCACGAAGCGGCCGTGTCTTGATACCAACTACTTCGCCACATACAACCTGCCCCATGTTCGCCTTGTGGACTTGAACACGTCACCCATCACAAGCATCAGTGAGAACGGCATCAACTTTGGCGGCGAGAGCATCGAGTGCGACGACATCGTGTATGCAACAGGGTTCGACGCAATGACCGGCGCAATCGTTGGTGTCGACATCACCGGCAAGAACGGCACAACACTCAAGAAGAAGTGGGAACACGGTCCGCTTCAGTATCTCGGACTCATGGCCACTGAGTTTCCGAACTTCTTCATGATCACCGGCCCTGGTAGCCCGAGCGTGCTGTCGAACATGATGGTCTCTATCGAACAACACGTCGACTGGGTGACCGACACCCTCGTGCACATGCGTGACAACGGGTTCGACACCATTGAGCCAACACCCACTGCCGAAGAGGGCTGGGTACGCCATGGTTCAGACTTTGCGAACATCTCACTGATGAAGGACACGAACTCGTGGTACATGGGAGCCAATGTTCCCGGCAAGCCACGTGTGATGTTGCCGTATCTCGGTGGTGTTGATGGCTACCGCCGCATCTGCAACGAAGTGGTTGAGCGCGATTATCTCGGCTTCACGCTTTCGAACAACACCACGACGCAATGCAACGACGGCATTGTGCGCGAACTGCAACCCGATGTGTTCATCGTGCTCGACATGATGAGCCAGATGGGATTGCCGTCCATGGATTCGATGACGCCGGAGCAGGCGCGTCAGTTCAGCATTGCAAGTGGAGCTACTCGTCCTGCCGGCCCCGAAGTGGGCGAAATGGTCGATGGCACGTTGCCAGGCGCCGACGGAACAGAACTCGAGTACCGCCTGTACCGACCTAAATCAAAGGGACCGCATCCCATCGTTGTGTACTTCCATGGCGGTGGCTGGGTCATTGGTGACCATGTCAGCGATGAACCGATGGTTCGCGATTTGTGCGTGCAATCCGATGCAATCTTTGTTTCCGTCAACTATCGCCATGCACCAGAAGCACGTTTCCCTGCCGCAGCCGACGATGGTTTCGCGGCAGTGCAGTGGGTGAACGAACACGCTGTCGAACTCGGAGGAATTCCAGGAAAGATTGCAGTGGCCGGCTGGAGTGCAGGTGCAAACGTGGCCGCTGTTGCAGCCCAACTTGCCCGCGACAACAATGGCCCGCAGCTCAGTGGTCAGTTGTTGCTCACACCGGTTACTGATGGCACGAAGGCATACCCATCATTTACCGACAATGCAGAGAACTACATGTTGACGCGTTCACTCATGGAATGGTTCTGGGATCTCTATGCCGACGAATCAGATCGTGCACACCCGAAGGCATCACC
>JBEAXB010000132.1:0-3877 GCA_041160045.1 Actinomycetota bacterium | reverse complement strand
CGAGAGGCAGACACTCAGGCAACTCGACATTCCACGCAACGAACGGACGTCCGCTCAGGTCGAGAGCAATATCGATCAGGGCTTCATCAAGGGGGTACGACCCACTGGCGAAACGACGCACTCCGGCCTTGTCGCCAAGAGCCTCGCGCAATGCTTCACCGACGCAGATGGCAACATCTTCGACCGTGTGATGCGTATCGATGTGCAGATCACCTGTGGCGGCAATGTTGAGATCGAATCCGCCATGGCGAGCGAGCTGCTCGAGCATGTGGTCGTAGAACGGGATCCCCGTGGAGATGGATGCAATGCCGGTGCCATCAAGATTGATGGTGACATCGATGGATGTCTCTTTGGTGCTGCGCTTGACGTGTGCTGTACGTGTCATCTGTCTATTCTCGCTGTTCAGACAGCCAGGTTGACGGTCAATTGTTGATTTGTTGCAAAGATCAGTCGACAGCGGTGGTCAGCGCGCTCAGAAAAGCTGTGTTTTCCTCGGCTGTACCAACTGTGACGCGCAAACAGCCTTCGAGACGGGGCCACGAACTGCAATCTCTCACCAACACTCCGGCAGCGAGCAACGAATTCCAGACGTCGAGCGCCGGCTTCGAGCGCGGACGGAACAGGAGAAAGTTTGAACCGCTTCGCCACACATCGATATCGAGATTCGAGATGACGTCGAAGATACGGGAGCGCTCGGCCTTGATGGCATCGACGCGCGCTTCCATCTCTTTGACATACCCGAGAGCCGCGACAGTGGCTGCCTGCTTGAACGAGTCGAGGTGGTAGGGCAACACGGCAATTTCGAGATTCTGAATGATCCATGTGGGGGCCACCACGTAGCCGACTCGCAATGCGGCCATGGACAATGTTTTTGAAAACGTGCGGGTCACGACGAGAGCACGATCTTCGGAGACAAGATCCATCGCGGTCCATTCGGAAAACTCGGCATAAGCCTCGTCGACCACCACGATTCCGGTCGCAAGACGCAGCAACGTGTCGAGGTTTTCTCGCGGTTCAATCAGCCCAGTCGGATTATTCGGATTACAGAGAAAAGTGACTGCAGGAGCATGCTGCGTCATCACCCGTTCGATTTCGGCAATGTCGAGAGTGAGATCGTCGCGACGTTCTCCGGTGACGACCTTGGCGCCGGTCACTCGGGCGATTTGCGAATACATCTGATACGTGGGCTCGAAGGTGGCGACTGTGCGACCAGCACCGCCATATGCAAGAAGGATGGTTTGGAGAACTTCATTCGAACCATTCGCAACGAAAACCTGTTCGGCGCGCACACCATGTCGTGCAGCAATCGTCTCCCGAAGTTCTGTCGCGCTTCGATCTGGGTAGCGATTCCAATCGATTCCCCGAGCGATGTCGCCAATCGAGTCAAGCCATGCCTGCGGTGGCGAGTACGGCGATTCGTTCGTGTTCAGTCGTACAGGTACATCCACCTGTGCAGAGTGGTACCCCGTCATTGCTTGAATCTGTTCACGGGGAGAAAAACGCGTCACAACAAAAACCTAGTCAGCAAGCCGACATCATCAGCGAGCAATTTTTTCGGCACGAATAAGAAGTCGTTCGCAGTTCAGCAATGCCCGCTCGGCTTCGTACATTGCGCTGATGAGATCCTCATGGTTCGGACCAAGGCTTTCAATCAGGCCGGCCACGCGAGTGCGATAGCGGTTGATGGCGTCTGCTGCTGCACCAAGTTCGGCGCAAATGGTGGCTGTCATCGGGCAAACGCTACTGGAACAGTCACTTGGACTTTGATTTGGTGGGCATCAGAGATGAAGGGCAGATGTCCTCCAACTCGCAAATGTCACACTTCGGCTTCTTTGCGTCACACACTCGTCGCCCGTGCAGAATGAGCCGCAGACCAAATCGACCCCATTCCTCGGGAGGAATAAAGGCGTTCAGCACTCGCTCTACCTTCACGGGATCTTCCTCCGTTGTCAGGCCGAGCCGACGCGACAGGCGGCCAACGTGAGTGTCGACCGCGAGGCCTGGCAGGTCGTAGACCACACTGCGCAGAACATTGCCGGTCTTTCTGCCGACACCAGGCAGTGTCACTAGGTCTTCAAGATCACGAGGAATCTCGCCATTGAACCGTTCGACCACATTGCGTCCCATGCCAATCAAGTTCTTTGCCTTGCTCTGGTAAAAACCAGTCGACCGCACGATGGTCTCAAGTTCAGCCGGATCTGCATTGGCTAATGCCTGAGGCGTCGGGTACTTGGCGAACAGCGCGGGGGTCACCATATTCACCCGAACATCGGTGCATTGAGCCGACAAAATCGTCGCTGCCAACAGCTCGTAGGCATTCGAATGCGTCAATTCGCACTCGGCTTGCGGATACAGCTCAGCGAGGCGACGAGCAATTTCTTTGGCCCGACCAGCAGGTGTTCTCGGCTTTCCCATTGATGAAAGGTACCCTGCCTGCGTGCGAACCATCGAAATCAAGCGTCAAATGGACGCCGCGACCATGGAAGAGGTGTCCGCGCTCATCTCCGATGCCTGGCGTGCCGATGGTGCCCGGCCGCTGAACGACCATCTGTGGCTCGACTTGCGCGAAGGAGGACGCTCTGGTTTTGCAGGGGTCATCTCTCGCGACCTTGATCACGACCACCTTCTTGGGTACTGCCAAGTGTCTCGCGGCAACGAATCCTGGTCACTTGACCTGATTGTTCATCCTCATCACCGATACGACTCGATGGAGATTGCACCCGAACTCATCAGGAACGCGCTTGCAATCGTGTCGAGCGAAGGTGGCGGCCATGTCCATTGGTGGGTTTTCGAACCAAACAACATTCACCGCGAACTGGCAAAAGAAGCAGGACTCACAACAGGTCGACAACTGCTGCAGATGCGTCGATCTCTTCCGCTCCCCGACCAATTCATCTCAACTATTCATGACTTCCCTGTCAGCCCCTTTCGAGTTGGTATCGACGAAGACGCATGGATCTCTGTGAACAACGCAGCTTTCAGCTCCCACCCAGAACAAGGTGGTTGGACGCGTGAAGTCATCGATGCGCGAATCCACGAGCCATGGTTCGATCCAAACGGACTCCTCATGCACTGGGACGGCGATGCCCTAGCAGGGTTTTGCTGGACAAAGATTCACACCGATACAGAACCCCACATGGGTGAGATCTATGTCGTTGCCATCGATCCGAGCCGTGCCGGACAAGGCCTCGGACGTCGATTAACCGTGGCTGGGCTTCATTTCATGGCGGCCAAGAACATCAACACGGCAATGCTGTACGTGGACAACGACAATCACGCGGCGATTTCCGTCTACCGATCACTCGGATTTGTTGCCCACCACAGTGAACATGCCTTCGTTGGCGACATATCCTCGATGTAAATCATGTCAACGCTCTACGACCCCACCCGCGAAGAACTCGCCGAGATTCTCATCGGCGAACCCAAATACAGAATCGACCAGCTCTGGTCTGGCCTGTACACGCACTTCAAGCGCCCAGCCGACATCACCACTCTCCCTGCTGCTCTTCGATTGCGTCTCGATGCCCACCTGCCAGAGAGCTTGATCGAAGTTCGTCGCGAGACAAGCGAAGACGGCGACACTGTCAAATTTTTGTGGCATCTTCTCGAAGGAAATCATCCGATCGAAACCGTGCTCATGTACTACGAAGAGCGAGCAACGGTGTGTGTCAGCACGCAAGCGGGCTGTGCGATGGCATGTGGCTTCTGCGCCACCGGCCAAGCAGGGTTCAACCGTCATCTCAGTGCTGGTGAAATCGTCGAGCAAGTGGTGCGCGCGGCCCGCGAGGCAGCCACCAAGGGACGCCGCATCGACAACATCGTCTTCATGGGAATGGGTGAGCCTCTCGCAAACGAACCGAATGTGTGGGCCGCAGTT
>JBEAXB010000131.1:0-3885 GCA_041160045.1 Actinomycetota bacterium | reverse complement strand
CGTACATGGTGAGCGGTGCCATCTGGCTGTAACGAAGGTTGCTTGTTTGGTACGTGTTGAAGACACCGAGCGCGATTGCCTCTTCATCTCCGCCGCCAGTCATGACGAACTGGCCTTTCTTGCCCTTCACGATTGCAGTGCCCGTGACTTGGCACATGGGCAACACCCCGCCAGCAGCAATGCTCGCGTTCTTCAACAAGTCGAGTGCAACAAAGCGGTCGTTCGCACTTGCTTCGGGGTCGGTCAGGATGTTGCTGAGCTGTGTCAGGTGTTCAGTACGCAACAGGTGTGCGATATCGCGCATTGCGGTCTGTGTAAGAAGCGTGAGTGCTTCGGGTTCCACCTTCAGGAACGTGCCAAACGGAGTCTCCACTTGCGAGACACCTTCGGTGCTGACGAGGCGGTACTCGGTGGTGTCCGGACCAAGGGGGAATATTTCTGAAAAGACAAACTCAGGCATATGCCAAGGCTAGAACCCCATTGGGGTTCGTGCCCTATGCGCTCGGGTCAATGGGCCATTTGTGCTTCGGGTAACGCCCGGCCATCTCTTTGCGCACTTCAGCCCATGAGCCGGTCCAGAACCCGGGCAGGTCGGCTGTGATCTGAATGGGACGATCGGCGGGGGACAACAATTGAATGCGCATCGGGACCGAGCCATTGAGCACCGATGGGTGAGTGGTGAGCCCGAAGAGGTGCTGAACGCGTACTGCGATGGTTGGCGAGGCGGGGTCTGCGTAGTTGATGTCGACAGCGCGACCATGAGGCGGTGTGAACTGGGCTGGCGCTAATGCCTCGAGTGCAGTGCTTGCATCCCATCCGAGTTGTGATTGCAGCACCATGGTGATGTCGATGCCTGCGAGGTCGGCGCGGGTTGTTGCCCCAGCAAGATAGGGAACCAGCCATGCATCGAGGTTGGCGAGCAGGTATGCATTCGATGTATCGGGCCATGGCTCGCCAAGGTGATGTCGCAGGAATGCCACGCGCTGGCGAAATGATGTCGCTGCGCCATTGCCGAGCACCGCAAGGTTTGTTGCACGCACTCGATCAAGAAGTGCAGCAGTGGTGTCTGGTCCGACAATGGGCTGCAGATCACGTTCGTCAATGCGGATGCTGCCCACCTTGCGCACGACTCGTTGCACCAAATCATCGCGCGATTTGTCCCACAACAGATACGACTCAACTTCGACATCGTCGCCAAGAACAGGAGCAATAAACGCCAAATCAACAGCTGCTCCGCGGCGCAACCGCGAGGTGGAACGCTGTGCATCGATATCTGCAGCGACAATGAACATCTCGCGAGCAATCGGGTCCTTCGAATCCATGTTCACGGCTCCTCCACCGCGCATCACGAACTGGCCAGGTGAGGAACGACGCATGCCGAGCCTGTCTGGGTATGCAGACAGCAGCACGACACCGCAGAGCGAATCGATCTGATCCTCCGACACATTGTCTGTGACTGAAATGGAGGAACGCCTGGCGATGTCGCGCGCAGCATCGAGCACCCGACGAACTGCTCCGCGGTCGGCGGCATCATGATGTGCGATTCCGAGGATGGCTTTCACGCGCAGTGCAATGTCGGCGGGCAATGTGTCGGGTTTGCCACGCATGATGTCTCGTTCTTCGAGGAGTGCAGCAACAACACAGGCAATCCAGCCGTTCGGGGCAATGTCGCGGTTGCGGGCCACCATGGTTCCAAGTCGTGGATGAAGCGGAAGACCGAGCACTGCACGACCAAGCGATGTGATGGCACCGTTGTGGTCGAGCAGGTGCAGCATCGTCAGCGTGTCTGTCGCCACGCGTAATGAACGCTCGGGTAACGCATCGAGAAACGTGAGATCTTGCAGTGGTGTTCCCCATGCTGCGATTTCGAGTGCAACGCCGCACAGATCCACTTGGGTGATCTCGGCGGGCAAGTGGGCCAAACGGGTGGAATCCTCGATGCGGCTCCACAGGCGATACGCCACGCCCGGCCGCACGCGTCCCGCACGGCCACTGCGTTGATCTGCTGATGCACGCGATGAGGTAACGGTGACCAGTTCGGTCAGACCTGTGCGCGGGTCGAGGCGTGGCACGCGTGCAATGCCAGCATCGACAACGATGTGCACTCCATCCACTGTGAGAGAAGTTTCTGCAATGTCGGTGGACAGCACCACGCGACGCCGGCCCGTGTTGCTTGCATTAAGCGCCGCATCCTGTTCGGCAAAGGGGAGTGCGCCTGCGAGTCGCACGACGTCGACATTGCCTGCCACTCGTTCTTTCAACAGTGCCTGTGCGCGATTGATCTCACCAATGCCCGGAAGAAAGACCAGCACATCACCATCATCGGTGTTCAATGCGCCGAGCACTGCTTCGGTGATTGCATTTTCCAGACGATCATTCCGTTGACGCGGCAGGTATCTGACGTCGATTGGAAATGTGCGACCTTCGGATGTGATGACAGGAGCATCGCCGCTTTCGTCGGCCAACACGTGGGCGAACAGGCCGGTTTGTGCGGTCGCTGACATCGCCAGGATTTTTACGTCCGAGCCGAAGGTGCGAATTGCATCGAGGAGAAATGCAAGGCCAAGGTCTGTCGGCACATTGCGTTCGTGCACTTCATCAAAGATGACAATGGCGGTTCCTTCGAGTGTCGGATCATTCTGCAGGCGGCGCGTGAGGATGCCTTCGGTCACCACTTCGATGCGCGTGTTCGGTCCAATTTTGCGTTCGTCTCGAGTTTGATATCCGACAGTGTCTCCGGCTTTTTCGCCCAACAGAAACGCCATGCGTTGTGCTGCTGCACGAGCCGCAAGTCTGCGCGGTTCGAGCATGACAATGCGGCGACCAGCAATCCATGGCTCGTTCAACAATCGCAGTGGAACGAGCGTTGTCTTGCCAGCCCCGGGTGGTGCCACGAGAACGGCACTGCGATGATTTCCTAATGCGAGGCGCAGAGGCTCAATAGCCTCTTCAACGGGGAGACCCGAATCGCGTGTCGAATCAGACAAGTGCGGGTGTGCCGCGGAATGAACCGGGATCACCAGGAGCAGGAATGGTTGGCTTTGACCAGCTGGTGAGAGCAGCAACTTTTGCAGCTACTTCTTTCCAGTCAGCTGATGTCCATCCTTGTGCGGCCATTGGAATGGAACCGTTCGACTGAATGAGAACGAAAGCCGGAAGCTCGGTGAGACCGAAAGCTTTGACTGCTGTGCGGTCGGGATCGCAAAAGACGAGGAACTCATCGGCGTATGGTCCGAGAAATGCGCGGGCATCTTTTGCATCGCACGTCATGATGAAGTTGATGCGCACTGCGGCACCAGAGAACTGACGCATGATGCGTACTGCAGTTTCGAGAATCCACGAGCTTTCGTTCGTGAACGGGTCGAGAACAACAGAGGCCATATGGAACGTGGTGAGCCATTCGCTCAGTGTTCGCGCTTCACCCACAAGAGGGGTGAGGGAAAGGTCCATGGTTGGGTTGGGGAGAGTCGTGGTTGCCACGCCTTCACGATAGTTCAGGACCCATCCTGAAGCGAAGGTACGTCGGTCACCTTGGGCGTAATTACCGAAGGAGATGGCCAGAAAGCCCGACTCGGGGTCATTTCGGGCCACCATGTCGCTCGAACTGGTCCGCAATCGGATATTTCCGTCACCGCAACGAGATGAGCACGCCGTCTAGGTTGGTGCGATGGCTAGTAAGCGCAATTCCATTGAAATGACCGAATCGGAAATCACCGAGTATCTGAACGGTGTGCGGGTGATGAACATTGCCACCAATGGCCCAAGCGGACATCCTCATCTTGTTGCCATGTGGTACGCGATCATCGACAACAAGCCAATGTTTTGGACATTTGGCAAGTCACAAAAAATCATGAACTTGCGCCGCGACTCAAAACTCACAGCGCT
>JBEAXB010000130.1:0-3893 GCA_041160045.1 Actinomycetota bacterium | reverse complement strand
CGGCACCCTGAAATCAGATTTCGCCACGGGCCACTACTGGTCTTCTAACGACAGTGGAAGCGGCACTGCAATCGAGATCGATCTCGGCACCGGCCTGCAGAACTACCCAGCAAAGACAATGCAATTCATCGTGAGACCAATTCGCGCCTTCTAGAACCGACTAATCGGGACCACGCATGCGTGGTCCCGATTAGTCGTACTCACCCAGTGTTGATCCATGGAGATGACCACCACACACCGGGCATTCACCTAGAGAACCAGCATCTCCATTTTCCTCTGATGGGCACACAACTCTCAATTGCCGACGACACGATCGACAACGAAACTTTGGGCGCTTGGCCAACGGCCCAGTCCACTTGTATTCACGAGATGTGAACATATGGCACGTATCGCAGGCACACAGCAGATGCTCGATTGCACTCCTCGTGGTGCCGACTAGTTCAGTGCCCTGCACATCGCACGAGTCGCATGAAATGAAAACTTCAGAGGCCATTTTTACGTGCCTTCAGAATCTCGTGAACCGTGTGAATCCAGTTGCCACTGCGATAGGCGTAGTACCCGCGCGACCGGTACATGTTGGAGTTATCAAACACCCGGTGTTGCTGCTCCCATGTGAGGTGCGAAACGTATGTCTGCAATTCCTCTGTGGTCAGAGATTCAAGAATCTCCAGGGTGTTGCCGGATTTCCCGGCCGTGGGATTGGGGTATGGATTAGTCATGTTGTTCTCCTATGTAGTGAAAACAAACAAAGACCCAAGGATTGTGTGCGCAATCAGCGCACCTCATCCCCTAACGGGAAAGCACCGCGGCCTGGCTGGCTCGGTTGCTGGGATCAGGCACGTGCCTTCACCTCTCTGGATGTTGTTGATGACACTACAAACTGGGTGTGTCATCACTTCACCAAGTGGTCCGACATCTACAGAGCTGCCTCGATCAGCGGTTCCCAATGACTTCGCACATTCCGGGGAAGGGACAGATCGTTCCAAGAATCAATCAGCAATGCACCATCGATATATGCCATCAAATCTTTCGGCATACCTTCGCGAATCACCACTTCATACAGACGCTCACGTTGACCACGATCACGCACATCGTATTCGTGACCAGGACGAGACCAATTGAGCGCAAGAGGCAGAACAACTGGCTCAAACATTGTGCTGACATCAAGTCGCCAGAGTTGATCAGGAACAAATATTGGTCGCCCACGTGGCATGTCTATTTTTGAAAACGAGATGCGGTGCTGCAATGTGAGTTCATAACCAGCTACCTGGACGAGTCTTTCCACCGTCTCAAGATTCGGAGATTTTCGGCCATGCTCATACGCCGACAACGTTGTTCGAGAAGTGCCCGCCTGCTCAGCCATGGCTTGCTGGGTTAGCCCTGCTGCCAACCTTGCCTGTTCAATGAGCTGAATCTTCATCCGCGCATAGTATCCAATCAGATACCTCATGATCAACCGTCGGCATGGGCTTCGGGCCTAGGCAGGGTATGTCTGTTGTCCTACGCAGTATCGTTATCTACGCATGAGTAACACAGATCCATCCGGCAAGAAGACAGTCATTCGCAATGCCTACCTCGTCGATGGCAGCGGAGAAAAGGCCCGTGATGCAGACGTTGTCTTTGAAGACGGCATCATTCGCGAAATCACAGCTGCCGGCAAAGCCCACACCGCGCACGCTCACCGCATTGTCGACGCCCAAGGTCTCCTTCTTGCTCCAGGCTGGGTAGACATCCACACCCACTACGACGCACAAGCAACATGGGATCCGTATCTCACGCCATCGAGTTGGCACGGCGCCACCACCGTTGTCATGGGTAACTGTGGTGTTGGCTTTGCCCCAGCACACGACGACCGCCACGAATGGCTTATCGAACTCATGGAAGGTGTCGAAGACATCCCGGGTTCTGCAATGACCGAAGGTCTCACATGGGGCTGGCGTACATTCCCCGAATACTTAGACATTCTCGATTCGCAAGAACGTGTCATCGACATCGGCACACAAATTGCCCACGGCCCATTGCGTGGCTACGTCATGGGTGAGCGTGGAGCCGCAAACGAACATGCCACCGAACAAGACATTGCTCTCATGAGCAAGCACGTGGAAGAAGCAATGGCTGCAGGTGCCCTTGGCTTTTCCACCAGCCGCACACCCATTCACCGCTCGAAGAGTGGCGAACTTGTCCCCGGTACCAGTGCAGACCACAACGAACTCTTTGGCATCGCCGATGGCATGGCAAAAACAGGTGGCGTCTTCCAGTTCGCACCCGAGCACAAGATTCTCCCTACAGACGAGTGGCCATGGATGCGCGAACTTGCTTCTCGCACTGGCGTCACCGTGAGCGTGAACCTGAACCAAGACGATGCAGCCCCCGAAGTGTGGCGCACCGTTCTCACACAACTCGACAAAGCCAATGCCGAAGGCATTCCACTTGTTGCACAAGTTGCTGGCCGTTCCATTGGTGTTCTCATGTGTCTCGAAGGTTCATTCCACCCACTCGCCTTCCACCCCGCTTGGCAAGAAATCGCACACCTCTCGCACACAGACAAAGTCACTGCACTGCGCAACCCCACACTGCGCGACAGATTCATTTCTGAAGTCCCCCGCGACGAAGGCTTCTTCGATCGCATTGTTCTCTCGCGTCTCTGGAAAATGTTTCCTGTGACCGAAGCAAACATCAACTACGAACCAAACCCAAAGACAGATTCCATTGATGCCCTTGCAGCCAAGCAACGCATTGCCCCCATGGACATGGTGTACGACCAACTGCTAGCTAACAATGGCAAGGGCATGATCTACATGCCGTTCTTCAACTACTCATACGGTGATCTCTCCATGACACACGAGTTGTTGCAGCACCCACACACCCGCAACGGCCTTTCCGATGCCGGTGCTCACTGCGGTGCAATCTGCGATGGTGGCATGTCCACATTTTTGCTCACCCACTGGGTACGCGACCGCCAACGCGGCCCACGCCTGCAATTGGAAAACATGGTGCGCCGCCAAACCCGCCAAACAGCCGAGCTCTACGGCTTGAACGACCGCGGCCTCATCGCTCCCGGCATGCGCGCCGACATGAACCTCATCGACTTCGATTCACTCACCTTCGACATGCCCTCCATGGTCTACGACTTCCCCGCCAACGGCCGCCGCCTCGTGCAACACGCCAAGGGCTACGAAGCAACATTCGTGAACGGCGTACAAACAGTGTCAAACGACGAATTCACCGGTGCATTACCTGGCAAGCTGCTCCGCGGTCGTCGTTAACTAATCACCTACGCCACCGCAATCGATCTTCAGTATCTGATGTCTTGCAGGTATATGTCACCCCACTCTCTGAAATCCCAATGGCACCTTCTGTCGAACAGAATGCGCCAGGACTCACCGTGGGCAGAGTTGTCGGAGTCATCGGAGTCGTAACAGGTGTGGTGATTACAGGAACTGTTGTCGGGGCGAGTGGGATATTCGGAGCTGTTATCGGAATGTCAATTATCACTGGCTCTGTTGTTGGTGTGGGCGTGGGTGGCAAGTCTGGAAATTGAACCTGGAGTAAAGGATCCGGCAGACCTCGAACACGACTTGGCAATGCCAACGACTGTGTCCCACACGACCCATTCAGAACTCTTTCAATCGCATCACTTTCTTCGGAATCAACCGACAAGTTCCATCGATACTTCACCGCCATCCAACGTTGCACGTACGCACACCGCGTTACCGCACGGGGCAACCATTCCGCAATGTCACGATCGCTCTTTGATCTGTTTACAGAAAGCGTGACAGCTTGCAGCGACCACTTGTACCCCAAATCATTTGCAAAGGAACGCCGCTGAGATGATGACCAAGCCGACGCACCCGAATCCCACGCCTCTGCAAGTGGAACAAGATGGTCGATAT
>JBEAXB010000016.1:0-8833 GCA_041160045.1 Actinomycetota bacterium | reverse complement strand
CTGCTGCACGCACCTTGAGTGACACATCCGGCATGACAGTGGTGTCAGACACTCCAATGAAGTCCGTTGCCGAGCAGACGCCTGTTCCTTCATGGGGTCTCGATCGTCTCGATGCACTTGCCAATCCGCTCGACAATTCATACAAGTACTTCAGCGAAGGAACAGGCAGCACTGTCTATGTCATCGACACGGGTGTGTATTCCGGCCACTCTGATTTTTCAGGCCGCGTCGTTGCAGGTTATTCAGCCATCGCTGACGGGCGTGGTTCCGAGGACTGTCAGGGACACGGCACTCATGTTGCAGGCACCATTGCCGGTACAAAGTATGGTGTTGCCAAATCATCACGCGTGGTTGCTGTCCGTGTGCTCGATTGCACCGGCTCGGGCTATTCCTCCTCTGTTGTTGCCGGCATCAACTGGGCCGTTGCTAGTCATCCCGGCGGTCCTGGTGTCATCAACCTCAGCCTTGGTGGCGGAGCAAACTCTGCTGTTGACTCTGCAATCGCTGATGCAACTGCAGCTGGACTCATTGTCGTTGTTGCTGCCGGAAATGATTCTGCCGATGCATGCAACTACTCCCCTGCCCGTGCACCTTCGGCAATCACCATCGGTGCAACCGACAAAACCGATGCTCGCGCCTACTACTCAAATACCGGCAGTTGCGTTGATTTGTACGCGCCTGGTTCATCCATTACATCAGCTGGCATTGCTGGCAGCACCTCAACGGCAACGATGTCTGGCACTTCAATGGCCTCGCCGCATATCGCTGGTCTCGCTGCTCGCCTCATGCAGGCGCAACCTGGCATCACAGCCAGTGGAATTCGTGATCGCTTGACTGCAAATGCCACAACTGGTTCTGTCTCTATCGCAAACTACGTCGAAGCTGATCCGGGCCCTGTGGAAACAACAACCACCTTGGTGCCTGAAACAACAACCACACTTGTTGATGCACCCACCACGACAGCCCCAGGCGATGTGACGCCAACGACCACAATTGTTGCTCCGACAACAACTGCTCCACGCATCACAACCACGACTGCGCCTCGTATCACCACAACAACCGCACCTCGTACATCGACCACAGCTCCCCGCCGTGGAGAGTCGGACAAGAAGCCTGTCGAAGACAAGAAGCCTGTTGAGGACAAGAAGCCTGCACCGGACAAGACAGTGATACAGCCGAAGGAGTTCTCCCTCCGCTATCAGGATCGTTTGGGTGTGGCAACTTTGATTGCGGCTTGGAAGGACGATGCCAAGGCAGAGAAGTACGAGATTAAATGTGAGAATCTGCAGGAAAAGAAGGGCTCTGACGACGAGACTCGCATCATGATCGAGCGTCCAGCAGTCACCGTCATCGCCGATGGAAAGTCTGAGACAGTTCTTGCAATCTCACCAAAAGAGCCACTGAAGTGTTCGATGGTCGGCTTCATCGGAACAGAGAAGAGCAAGGAAAGCAACCAGGCAATTCTTCCGCCACAGCCGCGTCGTCCGGTAATCACAACGTCGACATCATCGTCTACGTCGTCCACATCATCGTCATCTTCATCGACGTCAACCACAGTGGCAACAAGCCCACCAACCCCGAGTACTTCGACCACTGTCGCCGCTCAAAAGAGCAAGAATACGGTGGCCAACAAGCGCTCTGGGGCTGCTGAACCAAACGAAGCATCGAAGAACCGTTCGGACGAATCAGACGAATAAATCTTCGAAAAGAACTGCCCGAACACCATCAGGATTCTGCGCATTAGGTATCTGAATCCTGATGGTGTCGAACATGTCACCGATTGACTTGCATCAGTAACAAAAACGTAAGCAGGTCGTCACATGGCATCCATCGATCACCCATCAGCAGGAGTTTTTCGCTCGGAGCCGGACAATTCCGGCCTGGCCCTCATAGTTGCGATTTTCTCGGTTCTTTGTTGGGCGACTCTTGCCGTCACCTTTTCTCTTCTTGCCATTGCGTATCTCATCAATGGGGACGAGGGAATCAGCGACAACTGGGTCGGATACTCAGCCGGTTACGCCTTGCTCGGAAGTCTCGCGATTACCTTTCTCACATTCGTACTGGCGCTCTTTCTGCGATGGCGCCACAGCCAACATCCACTTCTGTGGGTGTCGCTCTACGGCTTTCCGGTTCTTGTCTTGACCACTCTCCTCCTTGAGTTGTTCGTGATCGAATAGCGATAACCAAGGTTTCTATCCCCTGCTCCATGGGGCTTCATCTAAACTTGACATGGATTACATGATTTTCATATCATGTAATCCATGTCAAATAATTCCGCGAGCCTCGGCGAGCCCCCAAGCTGGACTTTCTTGTCGAACCATGCTCACGTGCTCATCTGTATCGCCAAAGATCCAGACATCCGACTCAGCGAAGTAGCTGAACTGGTTGGTATTCGCGAACGCACCGTGCACCGTATTGTTCACGAACTATCTGAGGCGGGTTATCTCTCTGTCATCAAAGAGGGCCGCAACAATACATACGAGATAGACCTCACGAAGCCTCTTCGTCACCCATTGGAAGCAGACCATGACATTCGCACCGTGGTGTCTCCCCTCCTCAAGAAATCACGGTCATAACCATGTTTGCCGCGTCATTAATCGACAACGTACTCACTGCGCCAGTGGTCGCATTCCTTGTTGCCCTCATTGCTACATTGCTCCGATTCGATATTCGACTGCCCGACTCCTTGTACCCGGTGCTCTCCACATTTCTTCTCATCGCCATCGGCATCAAGGGAGGTAAAGCACTCGCAGCAGCCTCAATGGGAGACATCTGGAAACCACTGATTGCAGCATGTGTGCTCGGGGTGCTGACACCAATTATCGCATTCGCATTGTTTCGAACTGTGGGTCGACTTAACGTCATCAATTCTTCAGCACTGGCGGCACACTACGGATCAGTCTCAGCAGTCACATTCACTGTTGTTCTCGCAACTCTTGATTCCCGTGACATCTCGTATGAGGGGTTCATGGCGGGTCTTCTTGCCATCCTCGAGATCATCGGCATCGTGGTCGCACTCTTCCTTGCACGCGGGTCAACAGAAGGCGACGGCTGGAAGTCTGCACTGAGTGAAGTAGTGCGCGGACGAAGCATCGCCTTGCTCGTTGTCGGCATCACCATCGGACTCATTGTTGGACCAACTCGTCTCGCGCCAACAGATCCCGTTTTTGTCGGCCTGTTCTCAGGTGCGCTCACCTTGTTCCTCATCGAACTCGGAGTCATTGCTGCTGAACGACTCCGCGACATCAAATCTGCCGGACCGTTGGTTGTTGTCCTCGGCGTCGTCATCCCGCTGATCAATGGTTTCTTCGGTGCTCTGGCCGGAACCGCAGTCGGACTCTCCACCGGAGGAGTTGCAGTAATGGCAACTCTTGCTGGCAGTGCTTCCTACATTGCTGCACCTGCAGCCGTGCGAATCGCGCTGCCTCAAGCAAGCCCAGGGCTCTACGTCACGGCATCGCTCGGAATCACATTTCCCTTCAACCTCACAATCGGCATCCCTCTTTACATCGCTATGGCGCAAGCCCTCACCTGATCGGAAACCAATGAATACAGTTCCACTTCAACTAGTCACCATCATTTCTGAAGCGGTGGTTGAGCAAAAGCTCATCGCCGATATCAAGACCTGTGGTGCAAAGGGTTATTCAGTCGGCCATGTGCACGGTGAAGGCGTCACCGGCAAACATTCGCTCGACCTGAATGGACCAAGCATTCGATTGGAAACCGTTGTCACCGAAAAGGTTGCCACCGCAATCTTCGACATGCTGTCTGTCAAATACTTCAATAACTACGCAACTGTTGCCTGGATCACTGCGGCTCAAGTCGCACGCCCAGACCGCTTCTAGAGTTTCACAACCTCGCGGCAGGCATTGCCCTATCTCCAGAGAACAGGGCCTGTTGCTTCCAAAGCGCGCCCTTCGGTGCGCACGCCTTTAGGAACAAGATCTGTTGCCATCTCACGCCACATTGCGGGCAAGCGATAGTGCGGTACGCGGGGAAACAAGTGGTGCAACGCGTGATGGTCATGACCACGAATGAGAAGTGTCGAACCCGGAAACACTGCAACACGCGTATCCACATAACGACCCACCTTGTCTGAAGGGAAATGTGGGTACCAGGCAAAGACAAGCGTCAGCCAGAGTGTCTGTAGGCGAGCTGGGAGATACCACAACATCAATGCTGGTAGGCCGAAGCCGCTGAGAATCAGCACCAACAAAACCACATGGGTCACAAGCCAGAATCGGAGCTGCACAAGACCTTCTTTTTTGTTTCCATTTCCCCTGACAATTCTTTTGAACATTGGGTGGATCAGTTTGCGCGATGCAGGAACCAAGGCGATGACAGGAAGAAAGATATTGATGAAGGTAAGTGACACCCACTTGAGCGGGAATTCACGAAGCGATCCGTGGCTCCAATAGTCGGGGTCACGCTCGGGGTCATTGGTGAATGCGTGGTGTCGCATGTGAGCCGAACGATGAGAGGAGAACTGCATCAACAACGGAATGCTGCACAGAACACCAATGACATCTTCCAGTTGACGCACTGTCGACACACGTCCCCAAATATTCTTGTGCGTTGCCTCGTGCATCGGCATATAAAAAGATGAAGCCATCGCCGTATTCAGAATCAGCCCGACCCACAGCGGGATCGTGCCGTTGATACCCATGACGAGAATCGAAACCCATGCGGCACTGAAGGCAAGAAAAGTGAGCACCATGCGCGTCTGAATGCCACCCCAATACTTCGCAGCAACAGCCGCTTCAGCTTTCAACGTCTCGCGACGCGCCTCAACGCTTCCACCTTCTTGCAACATCGTTGGGTCTAACAAGTAGTCGGCCAATTTGTCTGGATCTGGCGTGTCATTCTGCATGAACGAAAGGTAACAGTTCGTCCCAAAGCATTCCGTGGTCCAAACGAATAGAACCTACTCAATAACGCGGCGTTCCATCTTCGGAATACCCGGCGTCGTGTCATTGATGGCCCAGCTGATGATCACCTCGGGAGTGATTCGAAACCTGGGTGCGCCATCAACTGACTCAATTGCAGCCGACCCGATGATCTTGATGCCACGAGGCGACCATGGGTTCACCGTTGCAAGGTCATCCACCACGAGAGTTGCACGCGGGTTCTTCTGAATGTTGCGATATCGCACTGTATGCGTGATGTCAAAACCAGCAGTGACAATGTCGCTGCCATCCACCTCATAGACAACCGGTGCAACATCAGGACTGCCGGTTGGCGAAGCTGTTGCAAACCTCAGCAAAGGCTGCGACTTCATGTATTCAAGTTCTGCTGTTGTGAATGCACTCATGATGCTGCGCCTGGTCGTGCAGGTGGAGCCAACGGATACACATCGATGTTCCACCACTTCGCCATCGGCAACGAATGTGCAGTTTCTTCAGCTTCGGCGAGAGTCTCTGCAAATGCTTCGATGAATACAGTTCCTCGTGTTGGTGAGAGATACACCGAACCGAGTCGACCTTCTGCAACGAGAACCGCCACTCGGGCTTGTTCTTCAGGAACAACGGCATAGACATCTGCCATGTCCGTTCCTTCTTTGAATGTGCTGAGCACCATGAACTTTTCCATCTTGTACCTCTGTGTGTCGGGGGTGAATGAGAACATCCTCACACCTCAACCTCAGTTGAGGTCAAGCACTAGGCTCAAGACATGCCACGAAGCCACACCTCATTCGAAGAGCTCTCCGTCGGTCAGGTCGCCGAACGCAGCGGAATCGCAATTTCAGCACTTCATTTCTACGAACGTGAAGGCCTCATAGCGAGTGAGCGCAACATCGGCAATCAGCGCCGGTACGACCGTGACGTCCTACGCCGACTCGCCTTCATCCGCGCATCACAACGAGTTGGCATTCCTCTCGGATCAATCAAGGAAGCGTTGAAAGAGCTTCCTCTCGAGCGAACACCACGCGAGGAGGACTGGAAAGTTGTCGGAATCAAATGGCGAGCCGTACTCGATGATCAGATCGAATATTTGACCCGCGTGCGCGACGACCTCAGCACCTGCATCGGTTGCGGTTGCCTTTCCCTGCAACGTTGTCTACTTGTAAACCCAGCCGACTCAATGGCCGCCGAAGGCCCAGGAGCTCGCCGCTTGGCCCCGGGCACTCCTCGCCCAGACCGTTCTTAAGTAGCGCTGTCGCCAGACAAGGACCAGCCCTATTTCTATTGCGGGGCGTAGACGCAGTTTTCGTAAAAGCTTTCGATGATGCGAGCAAGGGAGTCAATATCCACTTGCGTTTGAGAAATGTCATCAACGATGATTCCGAAACTGTACGCCTGGATAAACACGGCCAGAGATGCAGAATCAAGATCAGGTCGTACCCATCCGCGTGCTTGGGCTTCAACAATTACTGAGATGTACTCACTTGTGATTTCGTTTTGTTTGAGAGCAATTGCCTTTGACAACTCTGTCGATGTCGCAGTGGTGGCCATTGCATGTGCACGTAATTTTCGCACAAGACGTAACTGTTTGTTCTCGATGAAGTATCGGTTCGAGAGAATGACGCCATTTCGAAACTCGTCAAATGTCGTTGCGGTAGCAAGCACCTGCCGTACTTGCTTGATGTTTTCTTCAACACCTTCTGTGTAGATGGCAAGCAACGTGCCCTCAATGACGTCACCAACATTTTCGAAATGGTGATACACCGCGCCCCGGGTCAACTCAGTGGCAGCCAGGAGGTCATCGATATGAAACTCGGCGACACCCTTTTTCTTCATCAGTTCGGTGGCCGCCGCGATGATCTTGATTCTCGTGGGATGGACGATGCCCTGATCCCTCATCCCCTGAGTCCGACGCACGACCATGTGAACTCCTTATTTATTGGGCCCCTCAACAACGATTGCCGCTTCAAGAGCCAAGAACTTCACCAACTGTAGGGCTCATTCTCTGTATAAATCATGGCTCGCTTCTTTGACATACATTTTGTATGCTAAATTCTGCACGTCTTGATCCCTCAATCTCTGGGTTCACCAATCCGAAAGCTCCACATGAGAACTTCACCTCCGAAAAGCAAGATTGCCTCCCTTTTGGCAGGCGCCACCATCCTGATTGCATCATTTCTTGCAACACAGACTTCAGTGCAGGCCGCGCCAGCAACCAATGGACCGATTTTTTTGTACAGCCAATGGGCAAGGCTCATTGACAGTGACGGCACGGTAGTGAACGCTCCGAGATATTTGTCCGGGGCGCCTGTGTACTCGCACGACGGCACAAAAATGGCTTGGTTGCAGGGCAAGAACGGCGGGAGCGATGTCAAGATTTCTAATGCCGACGGCACCTCGATCAAGACTCTGCTCGACTCAACAATTCAGTTTGAAAAACTTCAGTTCACTTCATCTGACCAGATCATTTTATTCGATTACAACTCAACGAAGTTGCACTCCATTGACCCAGCGACGGAAAATCAAACCCTGACTGCAAGCAATGAATTCCTCACTCTGAGCAGTGGAAGATTCTCTGATATTTCGATCTCAAAAGATGACAAACTTGCTTACGTTGCAAACGATGCATGTCCCCCCGCGAATGCTGGAATGAGCCTTGCGGGCATTTTTACTCGCGACATCACTGGCACCGGACCTGGCACACTTGTTACTGAGTCATGCACCAATCCGGCAACATACCCCAAGCGAGAATCGCACATCGTGCAATGGAACGTAGCTGGAACCAAGTTATTCGTCGGACAATCGGAGTATGTCAGCGCTACTCAAGTTGAACAAAAGATTGTCTTGATTGATCCCAGCGTGAGCAACACTTCGGTGGCCCTCATTGGAACAGAAACCACTGAGTCATTCAACAATTTCACAATCTTCCCGAACACTCTCGTGATGTCCCCCGATGGGACAAAATTGGCACTCATCACACTCAATAGGCCATCTTTGACATACAAACTGTGGACACTCAACGCTGACGGTACTGCTCTTGTCGCTTCATCAGTGGTGCCCACCATTGGTTCCATGTCTTGGGCTCGACCCATCACCCTCGACGTAGCGCCCACCACAACGTCCACAACAATTGCACCGACAACAACTGTCGAGACAACCACAACAGTTGCTGCAACAACCACACTGGCGCCTACAACGACGACCACATCAACAGTGCCAGAGAGTGTTTACGCAAGTGCTGTTCCTGGAATCACAGTGACAGATCCAAAGGTGTACCAAACCGCACCGAAGCAAGTTGCTGGAGAGTCCGCAATCATGGTGCTCACACCAGCACAAAACAAGATTGCAGATGTTGTCAGCTTGCCAAGCGACAACGACTTGGTCTTCATTGACGAAGGTCGCTGCATCGCAGAAGTTGTCAATACAAAGACTCGCAAGGTTTTGCGCACACTCAAAACAACAGTCGTGGCCGACGACATCTCAGAACTTGAAGTGGGCAATGAGATTGCAATCCTCACACCGTTGTATTTCGTTGCTGGAACTTTTGATCTCAAGGCTCAATCTCTGTCACGTTTGACAAAACTCAAAGACAGAGTTACTTCAGCAGGCTCAGTGCTTGTTGCAGGTCACTCCGGTGTCCTCATGGGAAATACCCCGGAGAACGTCAAACTTGCTAAGGCTCGTGCCGACGCAACTGTCAAGATTCTGAAGGCTCGTGGAGCAAAGGGTCCGTTCTCTGTTGCAAGCGTTGGTGCCCTCGATCCAGTGACCATGGTCAAGACACAAGCAGCGCAGGAAAAGAACCGCCGCGTTGTCATCGTTCTGATCCCCTAGGCATAGCGCGGGCAACCGGGCCTAAAAGTCCAACAATTACGGGCCTCAGATGAGAGGTTGGAATTCCCGACTAAACCAGTCATAATTGTCGGGAATTA
>JBEAXB010000129.1:0-3908 GCA_041160045.1 Actinomycetota bacterium | reverse complement strand
TTGATGCCGGAATTCGTCAGATGCTTGCCACCGGTTGGATGCATAATCGGGTGCGAATGATTGTTGCCAGTTTCCTGGTGAAGGATTTGCATGTGCCATGGCAGTGGGGCGCCAAGTTCTTCATGAAGCACCTTGTCGACGGTGATATTGCTTCCAATAATCACGGCTGGCAATGGACCGCAGGGACCGGAACAGATGCATCGCCGTACTATCGCGTGTTCAACCCGACGACCCAAAGTGCAAAGTTCGACCCAACGGGTAGCTACTTGCGCGAATGGATCCCAGAGATTGCCGGTCTTGACAACGCAAGCATTCACGAACCATCGTCTCTTGGTCTTCTTGCTCCCGAGGGCTACCCGGCCCCGATGGTGGATCATGCTGTGGAACGAAATGAGTCGTTGGCGCGTTACAAAGCAGTCAGCGGAAAGTAAAATCGTAAGCCAATGTTGGATGAGCGTAAGACAGCAATTCTTCGTGCAGTAGTGCAGGAGTATGTAGCCACGGGGCAACCCGTGGGGTCGACACACATCTCCAATGTGCCTTCGGTCAAGGTGTCGTCTGCAACAGTGCGCAACGAGATGGCCGCTCTCGAACAAGAGGGTTATCTCGCCCAGCCCCATACATCGGCCGGACGCATCCCAACCGATAAGGGGTATCGCCATTTCGTCGACTCCATTGCCACGGCTGGTGTCATGGCAACAGAAGATGCCACCCAGGTCGGAGATTTTTTCAGCAATGCGCACGGCCGCATGGAGGATCTGCTTCGCCACACCACAACGTTGCTTGCAAACATCACCCATCACACAGCGGTGATTGTCGGCCCTGAAGCCGACACAACAATCGTTCGTGCAATCCACATCAGTCGCGTCACGTCGCGCACTGCAACTGTCGTTGTCGTTCTTTCCAATCACAATGTTGAAAACGAAACAATTCAGATGTCTGAATCAATCATGGAAGAGCACATTGCACTTGCCGTGTCGCATTTGTCGCGCACTTTGGTGTCGCGGTCACTGGGCGACATCGATACCGTTCCGTCCACGAACGACCCTCATGTTGATGCTGTTTGTTTTGCCACAATCAATGCCTTGTCACGCCATCGCGCCGGAAAGCCAGTATTTGTAGGCGGGGCCTCGTCTCTCGCTAATGCCTTCGACGCTGTCGACGTGGTGCGCGATGTTCTTTCCACCATCGAACAACAATTTGTGGTTGTCACTCTGTTGCAAGATTTGCTCGACCGCGGGTTGTCCGTGGCCATTGGCGCAGAGCACGGCATCGAGCCATTGTCGGCATGCTCGGTCGTTGTTGCACCTGTGATCGCAGACGGCGAGATCATCGGCACGGTTGGTGTCCTTGGGCCCACCCGAATGAATTACCCCCAAGCGCTCACCACCGTTGAAGTAGTGAGTGAACAACTGGGTCGACACATCGCCGAAGGAGTTTCATGAGCGAAGATTTTTACGAACTATTGCAGGTGAGCCGCAATGCAAGTGCCGATGAGATAAAGAAGTCCTACCGGCGTCGCGCTCGCGAGTTGCACCCTGACGCCAACCCCGATGATCCCGCTGCCGAAGACATGTTCAAGAAGGTCAGCCGCGCATACGAAGTGCTTTCCGATGACGAAGCCCGCAGTCGATACGACAGGTTTGGTGAACAAGGCATCTCAGGTGGCGGCGGCGGAGGAGACCCGTTTGGCGGCGGAGGTCTGGGCGATATTTTTGAAGCCTTTTTCGGTGGCGGAGGCGGATCGCGCCAGCAAGCAGGCCCCCCTCGCGGTCAAGATATCGAAATCACGACACGCATTGATCTGAAAGCGGTGATGTTCGGTACCGAAGTCACCGTTGAAGTGAACACCGCGATTGCTTGTGGTGATTGTTCCGGTTCAGGTGCCGGATCTGGCACCGAACCCGTCACGTGCTCCGAATGTGGAGGCGCAGGACAAGTACGTCGAGTGCGTCAAAGCATGCTTGGTCAGATGGTGACCACGGGCCCGTGCGGTCGTTGCGGCGGAATCGGAAAAATTGTTGTTACCCCGTGCTCAAAGTGTTCAGGCGAAGGACGCACCGCATCGCGAGAGTCGTACACGGTGGATGTTCCTGCTGGCATCAGTTCTGGTCAGACATTGCGTCTCACTGGTCGTGGCATGGTTGGCGCCCGTGGAGGTGCGGCCGGGGATCTGTATGTACATGTTGCGGTTGCACAGCACGAACAATTCATGCGTGAAGAAGACGATCTGATTTCTTTGTTGCCAATCTCGTTTGCACAGGCTGCACTTGGTGCGCACAAAGTGCTCGAAGCCCTTGATGGCGAACTCGACCTTGTCATCCCTGCGGGTACGCAATATGGTCACGAGTTCGTGGCGCGAGGCCGCGGAGTTCCTCATCTCAATGGCCGCGGTCGTGGTCATCTGCGAGTGCGCGTCGTAATTGAAGTGCCGAAATCTCTCGATGAAGACCAAGAAGCCTTGCTGCGTCAACTTGCAGAGAAGTCGGGCGACGAAGTAGCTCCGCCCGACAAGGGAATCTTTTCGCGCATCAAGTCTGCGTTTTCATGATTGATGCACTGCGTCACTCATCGGCACATGTGTTTGTCGGCGATGTTGCGGTGCCCTTTCTTTCAGATGACGACAATCATCACCTTGCAAAAGTACTTCGGCTGCGCAATGGCGAGTCGGTCACATGCAGCGATGGTGGGGGATCATGGCGCGAATGCTCATGGAACGACGGCGTTCTCGTGCCGACATCCGATGTCATCACGGCAGCTGCTCCCGCGGCTGCGCTCACTGTTGTTGTTGCGCCTGTCAAAGGCGATAAGACAGACCTGGTCATCGAAAAGCTTGTCGAGATTGGCATCGACCACATTGTGATCCTCGCGCCTCTCGACCACAGCGTTGTGCGTTGGTCTGGCGACAAGATCGAACAAGTGATGGCCCGCTACACGCGGATTGCCCACGCAGCAGCCATGCAGTCGCGCCGCGTCTTTCTGCCTACTGTCACAGGCCCAGTGTCCCTCGGGTCTGTGTTGGGCCCACAGGTTGCGTTCGCAGAGCCTGGCGGCACGGCATCGTGGTCGCAAGTGACCACATTGGTGATTGGTCCCGAGGGCGGATTCAGCGCTGCTGAATTGGCGATGGCTCCGAGCACCATCAACCTTGGCTCGGGCATTTTGAGGGCGGAGACGGCAGCAATTGTCGGATCTGCGCTCATGGTCGCCCACTGGCGAGGCTGAATGCACCACACTGGGTGGTGATATGCCTACTTATTCAGACGACGAACTGCTCAAGGATTCCCCGTACACCCATCTGGTCGGAGACCGCCTGCGCCGTATCAGGCAACAAAAACAATGGTCGCTCTCCGAAGTGGAAGCAAACAGCGACAGCGAATTCAAAGCCTCGGTGCTTGGTGCGTATGAACGCGGAGAGAGAGCAATCTCGGTTCCGCGTCTCGAACGCCTCGCACGTTTCTATGGCGTCAGTATCGACCAACTGCTTCCGCGTGACTCGCAACGGATTGACGACGAATCATCGAAGGATGGAGCGCCACGAAAGTTGCGCATCGATGTCGCGAAGTTATCGACAATGGGTGGCCAGCAGTTCGAGATGCTCGAACGGTTCCTTCGAATGATCCAGGTGCAACGACAGGACTTCAACGGCAAGGTCATCACCGTGCGCGCCCATGACACACGGGCAATCGCAGTGATGCTCGACGTTCCGGTGGACAGCGTTGGCGACCAATTGTCCGAACTCGGACTGTTATTCATTCCGCCTGCTGCATAATTGCCTCATGTCCGAATTCGGTGTCTACGTACACATTCCCTTTTGTCGCCACCGATGTGACTATTGCGCTTTTGCAACCTGGACCGACCGTGACAACATCATGGATGTCTACGTCGATGCAGTGATTGCAGATATT
>JBEAXB010000128.1:0-3911 GCA_041160045.1 Actinomycetota bacterium | reverse complement strand
CTAGGACGCGCAGCAACGACTGTGCCCAATACGGCAAGTCAATGTCGGCAGAGAGAAGAGCAGCGAAATTCATCAGCGATCAATATCTCCGAGAATGAAATACAGCGATGCAAGAATCGTGATGATGTCGGGGACATACACACCCTTCAACAACCACGGAGTAATCGAGATGTTGTTGAAAGACGCACTGCGAATCTTGACGCGGAATGGTCCCATGTCGCCTTGCGACACGACGTAGTAACCCATTTCGCCAAGCGGGTTCTCTGTGGAGACCCATGCTTCACCTTCAGGAACCTTGATGATCTTTGGCACTTTTGCCATGACCGGCCCTGCAGGAATCGTGTCGAGCAATTGATCCACGATGCGGGTTGACTCGCGCACTTCTTGCAAGCGCACCCAGCAACGAGCAAATGAGTCGCCATCTGGATGGGTGATGACTTTCCAGTCGACCTTGTCGTAGGCAAGAGCAAGTTTCTGGTCGCGACGAAGATCCCAGTCGACGCCACTGGCACGCAAGTTCGCGCCTGACATTCCGTACTGCAGGGCAACATCACGTGGGATGACGCCAATTCCGCGGGTACGTGACTGGAAGATTTCGTTTCCGAACAACAATGCTTCGATTTCATCGCAGAACTTGCGCATCTTCTTCATGACATTGCGTGTCTCATCGATGAAGCCCGCAGGAAGATCATCCTTGAGGCCACCGATGCGGTCGAAGTTCGGGTGGAAACGTCCGCCTGTTGCACCTTCGATGAGGTTCAGAACATATTCGCGATCGCGGAATGCAAAGAACACCGGTGTGACAGCACCAAGCTGCACACCAAGATCGCCAAGGAACAAGGTGACGTTTGCAATACGCGACAACTCGAACAAGATGGTGCGAATGTGTTGTGCACGATCGGGCGCTTCGACACCCATCAATTTTTCGGCAGCGAGAATGAATGGCACTTCGTTGGCGAATGAACCCAACCAGTCGATGCGGTTGACAAGTGCGGTGACCTGAGGGAACGTACGAACCTCAGTGAGTTTTTCGTAACCGCGGTGCATGTAGCCGCACGACGGATCTGCCCACACCACTTGCTCGCCATCGAGGCGCGCAATGATGCGCAATGTTCCGTGGGTAGCCGGATGCTGTGGTCCGATGTTGAGGGTCATGCCCTCGGTTTCAAGTTCAACGTTGACTCGCGCATCGGCGGCTTGTGACGCGATGTATGCAAGTTGTTGACGGTCGCCCAACAAACTCATGATGCAGCACCTTCCTCTTCGCTGTCGTCACCCGGTAGTGGTTCGACATCGACAATTCCTGGCCAAGGCTTTACGTGACGTGCAAGCAATGGGAAATCCTTGCGCAACGGATGTCCTTCGAAGTCGGTCGGCAAATACATGTTGCGAAGGTCTGGATGACCGTTGAAACCGATGCCAAACATCTCGTGCGTCTCGCGCTCGTGCCAGTTGGCACCGGCAAATACTTGAACCCAAGAATCAATCGCCATTGCGTTGTCATCGACATCGACCTTGATGTTGATTCCGAGTGTGGAGAATGGTTGCACAAGTCGGGCGAGCACTTGGAAGCGAGTATCGCCGCCTGTGTAGCCCTGCTTGATCGTGGTGCTGCGCTCGATTGGATCGGAAGGGTCTTCTTCACCTTTTCCGAACGGCGATGGCATCCAGTCGATTGCGGAGATGAAACAGAAATAGGTGTAACCGAGAGACTTGAGTGTTTCACCAGTGGTCACCCACGCATCAGCCGATACGCGAATCCACATATCGTCATTTGGCTTGACGAGAGAATCAACAACACTTGTTCCGAGTGCTTCAAGCACTCGTGCAATTTCGGCATCGCGAATATCGTCGCGTGGTGCTTCGGTGGTGGTATCAGCTGTTGACGACAACGGGGACACCTCCTTTTTCTGCAGATTCTCCATCGACCCTGAGAGGCTTTGTGCCTTCACCGCGCCAACGCGCGCCCATGTCTTCGTTCTTGATGCGTTGTTGCAACAACACGATTCCTTCAAGCAAAGCTTCAGGACGTGGAGGACAACCAGGCACGTACACATCGACAGGAATGATTTGATCGATTCCCTTTGTGACTGAGTAGCTGTCCCAATATGGTCCGCCACAGTTCGCGCACGAACCCATTGAAATCACATACTTCGGCTCTGGCATTTGTTCGTACAAACGCTTGATTGCAGGCGCCATTTTGTCGGTCACTGTTCCGGAGATGACAACGAGGTCGGCTTGACGCGGTGATGCGGGAAGTGGAATAACGCCAAGGCGCATTACGTCGTAACGAGGAGAACCAAACGCTGCACCCATTTCAATTGCGCAACATGCAAGTCCCCACTGATACACCCACAAACTGTAGGAGCGACCAAGGTTGAACAGTTGAGTGAGTGGCTTACCAAGACGACCACGATCTACAAGACCCATACGAGAAATTCCTTGTCCCTAAACCCAGCGAAGGACGCCTTTGCGCCACGCGTAGACGAGTCCGAGCAACAAGATGGCAACAAAAATGCCCATCTCGACGAGGCCAAAATAGGCATAGCGCTCAAGTTGAGTGGCCCAAGGGAAGATGAAAACTGCTTCAACATCGAAAATCACGAAGAGCAATGCGAAGACGTAGTAACGAATTTGGCTTTGCGACCAACCGTCGCCAACAGGATCAACACCGCTTTCGTATGTGAGCAGTTTTTCAGCGTTCGGGTTGTTCGGGCGAATAAGCGCAGAAATACCGAGGAGCAAACCAGCGACTAAGAATGCGGCAAGCCCAAACCACACAACCGTGAGATAAGAGCGTAGGAATGGAGACATCAGAGAAAAAACTACTACGGGCACTGACAAAGCCCCCAACTTCACGGGCTGTGAAGTTCGTCAGATTTAGTGCGATTGTGCGACATTGCTCAAAAACCAAGCGACCAGGTCATCACATCGGCGCTCAGCTCCGGCAAGGTTCGCCCTGGTGTCCGCAACGATTAGCTGGGATTCAAGGCCCACCTTGTCGAGCTCGGCCATGCCCTCGTCATTCATCCACAATCGCACAATCGATTCTGTGGCCTCGGGGTGGAACTGCAGGGCAAGAGTCCGTCCACAGACCATTGCCTGAGGCCCAACGGGGGAATCTGCAAGGACAGTGGCCCCTGACGGCACCGAAAAACGGTCGTAATGCCACTGCATCCACGGCCCTTCCGTGAGGCTTTGCGGGGCTAAACCAGCCGCCTCGGCCAGCGGAAACACTTGGTGCCAACCGATTTCATGGGTAGGAGCCTTCGACACCTGCCCGCCAAGGACAATGGCCAGCTGCTGGGCCCCGAAACAGACCCCCAGAACGGGTAGGCCCCGGGCGATAGCTTCTGCCAGGAGCTTTTGTTCCCTGGCCACTGGGGCAGACACGTCGTCCCAGTAGGTGCTCCAGTTCGAGCCCATGGCGACAACGAGGTCAAAATCATCGAGGCTCGGCCATCTCTCATGGTCCTCCCGCAGGAATTCGGTGAAGGAATACCCCCGGGCACGCAGGGCTCTGCCGACCAACCCCGGATCTGCATCAGCCTCATTCGCAACAAGCACAGCACGCATGCCCACTACGGTAGGGGCTGATGGCTGTTCCTCCTATTGATTTTGCCGCCATTGAGGCCGCTCGGCTCGCTGGGGTTGGCGTTGTGAAGAGAACCCCCATCACTGAATCGGCTGCCTTGTCCGAAAAATTCGGTGGCAGTGTCGTTTTCAAAGCCGAGAATTTGCAACGCACCGGTTCGTTCAAGATTCGTGGAGCAATGAACAAGTTGTCGTCGCTCGGTGACGCGGTGAAGTCCGGCGTGGTTGCAGGCAGTGCCGGAAACCACGCACAAGCAATTGCATTTGCTGCACGACACTTCGGAGTGCCGTGTGAAATTTTTGTTCCCGCCGGTGCA
>JBEAXB010000127.1:0-4089 GCA_041160045.1 Actinomycetota bacterium | reverse complement strand
CCAAAAAAGTCATGGGTATTCCGGACGAGCCATTCTTTGCACCGAACGAGCTTGTCGATGCGTATCGTGCCCATTGCGCCTCGCGTGGTCAGGAGATGCGGACTGCGTCGCACATCGAGTCATTGCCCACTTCGTACGGGAAAGCTGATGCAGCCACCATTGCCTCTGCTTTGCCAGTCTTTGACGCCGACACAAAACTTGCCACCCGTCAGGCCTTCCAAAAGGTTCTGGAATCAACTGGGGCTGTGATGCCGTTTGTTCTCGCAGGTGCTGCTGACCTCACCGGAAACACCGGAGCAAAACTCTCCGAGACATCTGCGTACTCAGCTTCAAACAGAGGTGGCAAACAGATTTATTACGGAATTCGTGAGCACGCAATGGGAGCAGCCATGGTCGGTATGGCATTGCACGGCGGCGTTCTTCCCGTCGGTGGCACGTTCTTTGTTTTTGCTGATTACATGCGTCCATCGATTCGTCTGGCCGCACTGTCAAAGGCGAAGTGTGTCTTCGTCTTTAGCCACGACTCTGTCGGAGTCGGCGAAGATGGTCCGACACATCAGCCCATCGAACAATTGGCGTCGCTCCGAATCATTCCGGGTTTGCAAGTGATTCGCCCAGCTGATCCGAATGAGACGGCACAGGCTTGGTTGGCTGCTGCAACTCACGACGGACCAACAGCGATCATCTTGTCGCGCCAGACTGTTCCATCGATCACCGACGGGTCAGCTGTTAATGCTGGTGCCGCAGTCATTCACTCGGTGGACTCCCCTCAAGCGACGTTGATAGGTACCGGTAGTGAAGTCGCAGTCGCGCTTGAAGCAGCCAAGATTCTTTCTGCTGAGGGAATCCATTGCAATGTCGTATCGATGCCGTCATGGGATCGTTTCGCCAAGCTCGGTGCTGCACAGCAAAACGCGGTGCTTCCTAGAACCATCCCAAGTATCAGTGTTGAGGCGGGCACCACTTTCGGATGGGCAGCCTATGCAAGCCACAGTGTTGGCATTGATCGGTTTGGCGCAAGTGCGCCTGGCTCATTGGTGATGGAAAAGCTCGGAATTACTGCAACGCATGTCGCTGATGTTGCCCGCAAGGCATTGGCATCATGAGCGACCTTTTGCGTCGTTTGCATTCGGAACAAGGACAGAGTCCGTGGCTCGATAATCTCCAACGCAGCTATCTGACCGGTGGAGTTCTGTCGAAACTGATTGCTGACGGCGTCCGGGGTCTAACTTCTAATCCGACAATTTTTCAGAAGGCCATCCAAGGCAGTTCTGACTATGACCAACAATTTTTCAAGTTGATTGCTGATGGTTCCAGTGCCCGTGAGGCATATTGGGATTTGGTGATAAGTGATATCCACGGAGCGCTTGATGCTTTTTCTTCGTTGTACGCCCAATCAGGCGGAACCGATGGCTTCGTCAGCGTGGAGGTGGATCCGTCGCTTGCCCATAACAGTTCCGGAACATTGTCGGCTGCCCGTTCATTGCACGAGCAGATTTCTCGTCCAAATGTCATGATCAAGATTCCGGCAACAGCGGAAGGATTGCCCGCCATTCGAGAAATGATTGCCGAAGGCAGAAATGTAAACGTCACGTTGATATTCAGTCTTGATCGCTATCAATCTGTGATGGACGCTTATGTTGAGGGTCTGGAACAACGTGTTGCTTCTGGTGAATCACCAGCCGGAATATCGAGTGTGGCCAGTTTTTTCATCAGTCGGGTGGACAACGAAATCGACAAGCGACTGGATGCGATTGGCAGCCCATCTGCGCTGGCGTTACGAGGTACTGCCGCCATCAATCAGGCGCGGCTTGCCTATGCGCTGTTTCAGAAGACTTTTAGCGGAGCACGTTGGGATGCTCTTGCCTCTGCCGGTGCCCAGGTGCAGCGACCGTTGTGGGCATCTACGTCGACAAAGAATCCGTCGTACCCCGACACGTTGTATGTCGACCAACTCATCGGCACAGACACCGTCAACACACTTCCCGATGCAACACTTGCCGCTTTTGCTGACCATGGGTCAGTCAATCGCACAATCGATACAGATATCTCGACCAGCAAACGACAATGGGCTGAATTAGCAATGTTGGCCATCGATGTCGACCAGGTTGCTCAGCAATTGGAAGATGAAGGCGTTGCGTCGTTCATCAAGAGTTTCGACGAATTGATCTCCGTATTGGAAGAAAAGGCCGAAGGCGCCAAGTAAGTGATGGCACGTTCAGGCGATAACGCTGAGTTACTCAAAAGGCTCGAAAACATCCTGACGGGTGACAATCGTTCCCACGCAGATATTCGTCAACTCACTCGCCTTCTTGTTGCATCGGCTCATCTTGCTGAAGGACCATCTTCGTCACTTGACGTGAAACTTGCGAGTTCTGCAGTTGAAGAGATGGGCAGAGCGTTCGAGATGTTCGCTCCCTATCGCGGGGTTCGCAAGGTCACCATTTTTGGCTCGGCGCGCACAACGCCCGATAACCCGATCTACGACGTGACTGTCCGTACGGCGGCGGCTTTGGCTGATGCCGGATTCATGGTGCTGACAGGTGCTGGACCCGGAATCATGGAAGCGGGCATGGTGGGCGCTGGTCGTGAGCGTTCGATTGGTGTCTCGATCCGTCTGCCTTTTGAACAAGGTGCCAACTCTGTCATTGCAGGTGATTCCAAGTTCGTGAGTATGCGGTATTTCTTCACTCGCAAATTAATGCTGGTGAAAGAATCTTCTGCCTTCCTGTGTCTTCCAGGCGGATTCGGCACCCTAGATGAGACCTTCGAGTTGTTGACCTTGGCGCAAACAGCAAAGACGGTGCCCGTGCCGATTGTCCTTCTTGAGATTCCCGGACAACCGTTCTGGACTCCGTTGATGGCTGCGATGGAGCCTTTGCTTGTTGACCACGGACTCATCTCGCCGAACGACACGACCCTCTATCGCATTACAGATCAGGTCGACGTTGCAATCAACGAGATCACCCATTTCTACAACAACTATCACTCCATTCGATTTGTCAACGACCGTATGTACATCCGTATGCAACGCGCAATACCAAGCGATTCGTTTGCCGAATTGTCGAAGCGTCTTTCCTATCTTGCAGTCGATGGCATCCTCGAACAAACTGGTCCGACGCCCGAAGAAGTGATTGACGATGATGTCGTCGCACTGCCTCGTATTGGCCTGTCGTACGGGTTCAACGGGTATGCCGATCTGCGTGTCCTCATCGACGCCATCAACGAGTTCTAAAAGCCTCGCAGGTGCTGGATCGCCTTTTCTACTGATCGCCTGGCCTGCGACACCTTCTTTTCTTCAGGTGGCCGACTCGTTGCCCCTTCGCGAATGGCCTCCGTCAGAATCGACATCGCAGCATCATTGAGGTCGCTACTCAACTGTTCGAGCTCTGCGGTGATTCGTTCGATTTCTTCCATGACATCTCCAGTCCATTCAGTGTTCACAACAGAATGGCACACCGCATGAATACCTATGCGACATCAGATTTTGGCTAGCGTGTCCTTGTGCCTAATGAAGATGAAAATCATGAATGGATCAGTTTCGAAGATTCTGACGAACTACGAACATGGATGCTCGATGCGACTTTCCTGCGCTCCAGCTACAAGTGCATTTATGGCCAAGGCTGCCAGGGCGTCCACGATGACCCAACGCCGGAGTTGATGCAGGGGTGCTGTTCGTTCGGTGCTCATTTCCTCGACGAAGCCGACCTGAAGAGCGTCACAAAATATGTCAAGCGACTCAAGGGTCGTCAGTGGAAGAACAAAGACAAGGCCAAGGAAAAGGGCTGGATGGAACGCGACAAGGACGGCGAAGCCAAGACCCGCGTCGTGAACGGTGCATGCATCTTCCACCATCTTCCACAACCCACCGGGATTCGAAGGTGGAACCGGGTGCGCGTTTCATATCGCCGCAGAAGAAGCTGGCGAGCGCCATATGGATTGGAAACCAGATGTGTGTTGGCAAGTTCCTATTCGGCTCGAGGATCACACTGAGGATTCGGGATATGTCATCTCAACGATTCGTGAATGGAAACGTCGCGACTGGGGTGAAGGCGGAGACGACTTTCATTGGTGGTGTACAGAGTCTTC